>JANXSH010000526.1 GCA_025356615.1 Planctomycetia bacterium
GAACCACCGAAGACAGCCCCTTGACAGGGGCCGCTCGCCATCCGCGTTACTCCTAGAAAAGACGGGGCGTGGGTACGCCCCGCTCGTCGAGTCACTTCTTCGCCCCCTTCCCGCGCTCCATCGTCAGCACCGTGTGGATGCCGTCCTCGCGGAAGCGCAGGTCCGCCCGCACGGAACGCAGCTGGTCGAACAGGAAGTTCATCGGCGACGTGTCCGCCGTGATCTTCTTCAGCGTCGGCTTGCGGAACGAGCCGTGGCGCTCGTTCACGATCTCGTCGTACTTCGCGTCGTAGCTGAACTCCGTCCCGTCCGGGCTGACGGGGACGAACCCCAGGTAGCGATAGGCCGACTCTCGCGCTTGCTCCGCCGTCGCGTCCTTCGCGACGATGCCGGTGCGATGCAGGGCGTACCAGATCGGGAGCGACGTGCGCGCCTGATGGTGCGTCTGCTGCTCCAACACGCTGCGCAGGAGCGACCTGGAATGTACCGCCGCCTTCGGCCCAAGGTACAGGGACGAGGCGACCTCGACGCCCGGCTTGCCGTCGCGCTTCGCGGTCGCGCCGTCGATGATACTGTGCATCATCTCCTCGTTGAGCGTCAGGTAGAACCCGCCGTCGATGACGGCGTAGTATACCGTCGGCTGGAACGCATCCTTCCGGTTGCGGCGATCCCCCATGACGGGGCCGAGCATCTGCGTTCCCCTTGGCGTCGCCTTGATCTCGACGATCGAGACATCCTTGTACTTCTTCTCGAGCGGCTCCCAGGTCAGTGCGCCCGGCAAAGACTTCATCACGGCGGTTCGCAGGGTCGTAATCGCTGCGGCGAACACGAGCGGGTTGCGAATGTCCATGCCGACAGCGATGGGCAGCGACCAGACTTGCTTCGCGATGCGCTCGGCGTCGATGTTGTCGCCCCGTTCGCTCCGCTGCATCAGTTTGAACAACTCTTCGTAGACCGGGCTATCGTCCACGCGAACGAGGAACCATTCGCCGATCGGGTCGAGTGCCGACACCAGGATCGTCAGGGGGTCGAAGTCGCTTCCGTCACCCCTGAAGCCGAACAATCCCATCCGGTCTCGCCCATCCCCCGAAAGGCGAATGAGGAACTGGCCCAGCGTCTTGTCGCTGATGCTCGACGGGTCGAACTTCACCGACTTCTCGCCGGTGACTTGGCGTAGGTTGTTATACTGCGTGTTCTGGATCAGCGGCAGGATGTAGGTGTCGAGCTGGACCTTGTCCTCCTTCAGCGAGACGCGCATACCGATGGGGTCGAAGAACTGCCGCCACAGGCCCATGTATTCGAGGCGGAAGCGGTCGTACTCCGCGGCCTCGGTCGGCGTCACGTCGTCGATCGGCAGCTCGACCAGCGGCGTCGCGAAATGAATCGTGTTATACGCATCAGATCGGGTGACGAGCTTCTCGGTGTCCCATACAGCGGGGTTGCCCATTCCCATCGGCACCTCCTCGCTCTTGAGGCTGGTGAACTCATAGATTTTCGGCGTCGAAGCGGGAGGCTTGCCGGACTCCCAGGCGGTGAGCATCGCGCCGTGCGTCACCATATACAGGCTGGCGAGCGCCTCGAGTCGGCGGCGCTCCTTGATCTTGCTCGCGGGGCCGACGAGGTTGCGGATGAAGGCGTCGGACAGGAAGGCGAAGCCGTCCTCCTCCTTGTCGTCGTAGCGGAAGATGGTCCGCATGTACTGGAAATCGAGCGACTCGCTCAATCGCTTCAGCCGGCCCTCGAAGGCGTCGATGATCCGGCGGAGGCCGACGGGTGAATTGGCGTAGACGACCACGTCGCCGATCGTGGCGCGGTGCAGACTCACCTCGCGCTGGGGCGTGGTGAAGGTCTCGTATTTGACGCCCTTGTAGTCGCCCTTGGCCTCCTTCAACTGGTCTCCGAACTTCTTCCGCGCCTCGACGATGAACGGGTCCACCGCGCCGAGGAAGACTTTCGAGGAGACCACCTGGAAGAGGACCGCGAGGTCGGACCCTTCGCGGATGTAGGCGTCGTTGCCGGTCAGGGCGATGCCCTTGATGACGAGCGGCCCGAGCGTCCGGCCCAGCTCCGTGCTGCGCAGGCAGAGTTGCTGCTGGTAGCGATCCTTGAGCTTGTGATCGCGGCTGGTCACTTCGTAAGCCCGCGTGAGGTTGGTGCCCCACTGGTCGATCAGTTCGGTGAAGTCGAGGAAGCGCGAGATCGCCTTGAAGTGGATGTAGTAATTATCGTGCGGCACCATCTGGGCGAACGCCTCCGGGGCGGACTTCTTGTCGCCCATCATCTTCTTCCAGGGGTGTTCGGCGATGTCGATGCCGCGAAGCTTGGCGATCGGTATGGTTCGCTTGTCGTCGCCGCGAACCACGGCGCTATTCATGCGGCGGAGTTGGAGCGACTCGGTGATGGCCGCCGCCCCAGTCGTCGTCTCGAAGAGTTGCCGGGTCTCGAAGCCTGGATTCCCGCGCTTATCCCTGGAGCCATCCCACATGCCTGAGCGCATCCCGACGGGGCCGGGGACGCTGTACTTTCTCGCGGTCGCCGTGGCGGCGAAGCCGTAGAAGCCGAACTCGTGCGCCTCCCTATCGAGGCGGACGAACTGATCCACCTGGGCGATTGCCCATAGCCCTTCGAGGTCGTCGCGCAGGGGAGGTTGGGTTAGATTGCGTTTCGCGGACTCGGCGGGCAGCTTCAGAGCCTTCGCCTTGGCGAAATCGACCAGGACATCGATCTCCTTCCAGACGAGCGGGGCGGGCCGACGGCTGAATCGCCCGATCAGCGGGGCACGTCGGCCCCGGATCGGGTAGACGAGTTTCATCTTCACCTCGCCCGTCGCCTCGGTGCGTCCCACGAATTCCAGGCCACGCACTTCGACGGGCCGGCGGGGTTCCTCTTTGTCCTTGGGAGTGTCCTTGTCCTTGGGAGTGTCCTTGTCTTTCGGCGAAGGCGGGGGGGCATCCTTTGGCTCGAATGTTATGTCAGGCGGTCCACCGAAGCGGTTGCGTTGAGTCGGGTCGATGCGCTGACAGATCAGGCGGACTTGTTCGTCCTGACTGACCAGGCGAGGGGACAGCGAGGGAGGAAATTCCTCGAAGAAGTCCTGATTGCGCTGTTCACCGTCCTCGACCATGTCTTTCGGCGAGGCGAGGCGGACGTGGAAGTAGGTGAAATCGCCGACCTTCTGGGTCCGCAATTCTTCGACCGAGGTCGGGGCGGCGACGCTCGCGGGTTGAAGGATCAGGCACAGACCGCCCATGAGTACCAAACCAAGCCCACGCAGGTGGAGACGGGACATGAGACTCCCTCCAAATGAATCGAGAGGCTGCGAAGTGGGAACGAAGTGAATCTAGGGAATGCCGTCGCTGGGGGCAATGGAACGGCGTATGGAACTGGATTTGGCGGAATGGCGAAGCCCAGCGGTTGCAACCGCTGGGCTTACGTTCATAGAGTAAAAGCTTGCCCCCCTCAACCATGCTGACACAGCGAGAGCCAGCTCCGACCACTCCGCGCCAGGTAGGCGTCGGCCCCCGCCGCCCCGTCGCTGCCGACGGCGTACTCTTCGGGCTGGCTCCGTTCGGCGGCGGCGATGAGCGGGTCCATGATCTCCCACGCACGCTCGATCTCGGCGGACCCCATGAACAGCGAGGCGTCGCCGGCGATCGCGTCTTGCAAGAGCCGCTCGTAACTCTCGGGGATCGGGGCGTCGGGGTACGAGGTCTTGTAGTGGAACTCCATGTCGCTCGACGCCAGGCGCATCGTCTCCCGGTCGGGGACTTTCGTCTGGAAGTCGAGGTGGATGCTTTCGTCGGGCTGCACGCAGATCGACAGCCGGTTGCACGTCAGCATCTGCCCCGGCGGGAGCGGAAACATGAGGTGCGGCGGGCAGCGGAACTGGATGACGACCTCGCTCAGGCGGTCCTTCATCGCCTTGCCCGATCGCAGGAAGAACGGCACGCCGCGCCAGCGCCAGTTGTCGATCGAGAACTCGACGGCGGCGAACGTCGGCGTGCGTGAGTCCGGCGCAACGCCCTTCTCGCCGCGATACCCCGCGTATTGGCCGACGACGAGGTGTTCAGCCGCTTCCCCGGCGGAGTAGACCGGCATCGCGTCGAACACCTTGAGTTTCTCGTTACGCAGCGTCTCCGCCGAGAAGCGAGCGGGCGACTCCATCGCCACGAAAGTGAGCAGTTGCAGGAGGTGATTCTGGAACATATCGCGGAAGACGCCGCTGTGGTCATAGTAGTCGCCCCGACTGCCGACCTTCACCGACTCGCTCACGGTGATCTGGACGTGGTCGATGAAGTTGTTGTTCCACAACGGCTCGAAGAGCGTGTTGGCGAAGCGGAAGACGAGGATGTTCTGGACGGTCTCCTTGCCGAGGTAGTGGTCGATGCGGTAGACCTGCTCCTCGCGGAAGTGTTGGAGGATCGTCTTGTTCAGTGCCTTGGCCGTCGCCCGATCCTTGCCGAATGGCTTCTCGATGACGAGTCGTCGCCACGCTTCCTCGCTGGGCGGCGAGGCCATGCCGGACTCGTTTAGGCGGGTCGCGATCGGGCCGTACAACTCCGGGCTGACGGAGAGGTAGTACAGGCGTCGGCCCGGCGTGCCGCCCTCGGCCTTGTCGAGGTCCGCCTTCAGGGCGTCGAGGCCACCGGCGGCCCCGGCATCCCCGGCGATGTAGTGGACACGATCGGCGAAGCTCGTCCACGACTCGGCGGACCACTCGCCCTTGACGAACTCCTTGGTCGCCGGGGCGAGTTTCTCGCGGAACGCCTCGTCGGTGAAGGCCGTGCGCGAGACACCGACGATGCGCAACTCGTCGGGCAATCGGCCCTTCCGGTCGAGGTTGTAGAGCGAGGGGATGAGCTTGCGGGCCGTCAGGTCGCCCGAGGCACCGAAGATGACGAGCGTGATCGGATTCGCGGACATGAACGATCTCCAAGCAGGGGCGATCGGCGACGAAGCCCGACGGTCGAACTTTCGTCAAGGAACGGCGGGTACGCCGTTGACGACATTCATAGCCCCCGCGCCGCTGAGGGCGCGGTCCACGAGTCGTGCCGCCGTCTCGCGCAGCCTTCGCACCGCCTTGACGCTCGTCGAGGCGATGTGGGCCGACAGCAAGACGTTGTCGCGCTTGCGGATCGGGTCGTCCGCCGGGATCGGCTCGGGGTCGAACACGTCCAGCGCGGCGGCCCCCAGTTGGCCCGACTCCAGTGCCTCGCGCAGCGCCGCCGGATCGACGAGGTCGCCGCGCGCCACGTTCACCAGGGCGGCCCCCTGCTTCATGCGCCCGAACACGTCGCGGTTCATCATCCGCCGCGTCTTCGGCGTGCTGGGGCAGTGCAACGTGACGATGTCGCTCTCGCCGATGAGCTGGTCGAGGGTGACGAGGGTCGCGCCGCAGTGTTCGATATCTTCCGCCGATACCATCGGGTCGAACGCCAACGTCCGGCACTTGAACGGCAACAGCCGGTGGAGGACTTCGCGTCCGATCCGACCGCAGCCGATGACGCCGACCGTCTGATCGCGCAGCGCCTTCATCGACGCGAGGGGCACGGCCAGCCGCCACCCCCCGGCCGCGAATGCCTGGGTGTTGGGGACGATCTGGCGCGTCAGGCCGAGGATGAACGCCAACGTCTGGTCGGCGACCTCGTCGATGCAGTAGTCCGGGACGTTGCAGACCGGGATGCCCTTGGCCCGCGCCGCCTCGAGATCGACGTTGTCCACGCCGATGCCGTAGCGGACGATCACGCGGGCCTTGGTCATGGCCGCGATCACCTCGGCGTTCACCGGGGCGAACTGCGTGATGACGGCGTCGGCGTCCGCGACGAGATTCGCCAACTCGGCGGGCGGGCGCTTCTCCTTCCAGGCCACGATCTCGTACCCGAGGGGCTGGAGGATCTCGGTCTCGAGGTCGAGCGAGTCGAATGTGTAGTCCGTGACGACGACCTTTGGCATGGCGAGAATTCTCGCATCAAGGGATGGGGGAAGAGCTTGCCGGGCTGTTCTACGATTGAACCTGCCGCCGACAAGGTTACAATAAGTCTATTCTCGAACAGATGCGACTCCCGGAAGGATGAAGCAGATGCGTGGATGGTTCGCGGCGCTAGGTCTCGGCGTCCTCGTCTTCTCCCTCGCTGGGGAAGCCGCCGAGCGCCCGGACGACTTGTTCGAGTCCAAGATCCGGCCCGTGCTCGTCAACTCCTGCTTCCCCTGCCACGGCGCGAAGAAGGTGTCCGGCGGGCTGCGCGTCGATTCGCTCGAGGCGCTCCTGAAGGGGGGCGACTCCGGCCCGGCCGTCGTGCCGAACGACCCCTCCGCGAGTCTGCTCCTCAAGGCGATGCGTCACGAAAAAGATGTCGAGCCGATGCCGCCCAATAAGCCGATGGACCGCCTGGCGGCCGATGCGTTCGCCACCTGGATCAAGGCCGGGGCCAAGTGGCCCAAGACGACGGCGGCCTTCGTCGGGGAACGCCACTGGGCGTTCGAGTCGATCGGCAAGGCGACTCCGCCCCTTTCGTCGAGCAGTCCCGTCGATGCCTTCATCCATCGATCGCTGCAACAGAAAGGGTGGACGGCGCTTGGCCCCGCCGACCGGCGAACGCTCATCCGCCGCGCGACCTTCGACCTGACCGGGTTGCCGCCGACGCCCGAAGAAGTCGGAGCGTTCCTCGTCGATCGCTCTCCCGACGCCTTCGCCCGCGTGGTCGATCGGCTCCTCGGCTCCCCGCGCTACGGCGAGCGCTGGGG
Organism: Planctomycetia bacterium; assembly: GCA_025356615.1. Classification (GTDB taxonomy): domain Bacteria; phylum Planctomycetota; class Planctomycetia; order Gemmatales; family Gemmataceae; genus JANXSH01. The sequence continues at coordinate 6,745 of JANXSH010000526.1, forward strand.
TCGGCACTGGCTGGATGTGGTGCGCTACGCCGACAGCGCCGGGGAGAACAGCGACCACCCGCTCCCCCATGCGTGGCGCTACCGCAACTGGGTGATCGGCGCGTTCGACCAGGACAAGCCCTACGACGAGTTCATCCGCGAACAAGTCGCCGGCGACCTCCTGGCGAAGCGAGGCCCGCCGGAGAAGGCCGACGACCGGATCGTCGCCACCGGCTACCTGGCGATCGCCCGGCGGTTCGGCCACGAGATCGACAAGGACATCCATTTGACGATCGAGGACGCCCTCGACACCATCGGCAAGTCAGTGTTGGGTCTGTCCATCGGCTGCGCCCGCTGTCACACCCACAAATACGACCCGATCACCGCCGAGGATTATTACGCCCTCTACGGCATCCTCGCCAGCACGAAGTTCTCGTTCCCCGGCTGCGAGCCGGCCCAACAGCCGCGCGACCTGATCCCGCTCGCATCTACCGAGTATGACCGCGTTGCGAAGCCCTTGCGAGAGAAGATCGCCGCACTCGACAAACGTTTGATGCAGACGCGACCGGAGCCGAAACGTCCGACGGTCTCTCCGAGTGTGATGCTGCTGCGCGGGGCATTCGACGACGGCAAAGGCCAGTCGTTCGCCACGCCGAAAGAGGTCGAGGTCAAGAAGGGCGAGATGCTGCAACTGTCCGTCTCGCCGGGCCGAGATCACGGCGCGGACAGCACGCTCGTCGAGTTCGACATCCGCGAAGTGGGCGAGAAGGGCCGACGCTGGAACCTGACGCGCGACGTGCTGGACGACTTCCCCGCGAGCAATCCGGTGGGCGTGTGGTGCTTCCTCGACGCCCGGCAGGGGGGGAGGCTGTTGCCCGAGGCGATGCGGAACCTCCAGGGCAAATCGGGGCTGCACGTCTGGCGCGACGGCGACACGCCGAGCGTCTTCGTCAACGCGAGCAAGGAGCCGATCACCGTCTGGACCAAACTCCCGGCTCGCTCGGTGTTCCTGCACCCGGCCAGGGATGGGGCGGTCGCCGTCGGCTGGCTCAGCCCGATCGACGGCAAGGTGCGCGTCGAGGGCAGGCTCGCCGACGTTCACCCCGGCGGCACCGACGGCGTCGGCTGGTCGCTCGATCACCTGAAATCCGACATCGCGACCGGATTGCGCGCGACGGCAGACCGCACGAAGCAAATCCGCGATTGGACCCAAGAACGCGCCGCGCTCGCCGCCCGCCTGCCCGCTCAGCCCCTGGCCTACGCGGTGACGGAGGGCGACATCAAGGACGCCCGGCTCCACCTACGAGGCGACCCGGAGAAGCTCGGCAAGGAGGTGCCGAGACGATGGCTCTCCCTCTTCGGGGGCAAGGCCGTCCCGCCGAAGGCCGGGAGTGGGAGGGCGGAACTGGCCGAGTGGTTGACGCACGCCGACAACCCGCTGACGGCCCGCGTGATGGTCAACCGAGTCTGGCAACATCACTTCGGCAAGGGTCTCGTCAAGACGCCGAACGACTTCGGGACGCGCGGCACCCCGCCGACGCACCCCGAGTTGCTCGACTGGCTCGCAGCGGACTTCGTGCGCTCGGGCTGGAGCATCAAGCACCTGCACCGGCGGATCATGCTGTCCCAGACCTACCAACGGGCCAGCGTCGGGGCGAACGACGGTGACCCGACGAACGACACCTACTGGCGTTTCGACCGGCGTCGCCTCAGCGCCGAAGAACTTCGCGACGCCCTCCTCGTCGTCGGCGGCACGCTCGACCGCTCTCCCGCCGAGGCGCATCCGTTCCCACCCGAGAAGACCTGGGGCTTCACGCAGCACGCGCCGTTCAGCACGTTCTACGAGACGAATCGGCGGAGCGTCTATCTCATGGTCCTGCGCAACCGGCGACACCCGTTCCTCGGCCTCTTCGACGGGGCCGACCCCAACGCCAGCACCCCCGAACGCCAGGTGACGACGGTCCCGACGCAGGCGCTATACTTCATGAACGACCCGTTCTTCCACGAGCAAGCCGCCGCCTTCGCCGACCGCCTCCTCGCACTGCCGGACGCCGACCGCGTGAGCGCCGCCTTCCGCTTCGCTTACCAGCGTCCCCCGACCGCGCGGGAACGAGCCGGCGCGCGACGATTCCTCACCGCCTACCTCTCCGAGCTGGCCGACGTGCCCGCCACTGACCGGCAACGCCAGGCGTGGGCCGCCTACGCCCGCGTCCTCCTCGGCAGCAACGAATTCCTCTACCAGGACTGACCCGATGCACTCCAATCACTCCCGCCGCACGTTCCTCCGCTCTGCGGTGGCCGGCTCGTTGCTCATGCCCGGCATCCTGCACGAGATGCTCGCCGCCGACAGCGCCGACCCGTTGGCCCCCAAGCCTTCGCATTTCAAGGCCAAGGCCAAGTCGGTCATCTTCCTGTTCATGAGCGGCGGCGTCTCGCACGTCGATTCGTTCGACCCCAAGCCGCGCCTGTTCGCGGACCACGGCAAGCGCGTCACGTTCGACCACCCCGAGACGCGCAACCGCCCCGGCTACGACAAGCTCTTTCTCAAGCGCCCCGACTGGAAGTTCGCGCCGCACGGCAAGAGCCGGATCGAGGTCAGCACACTCTTCCCGAACATCGCCGAATGCGTCGATGACATCACCCTGATCCGCTCGATGCACACGAGCCACTCGAACCATTACAACGCCACGCTCGGCATGCACACCGGCTCCTTTGCCGTCGCCCGTCCCAGCATCGGATCGTGGACGAGTTACGGCCTCGGGACGGTGAACCGCAAGCTGCCCTCCTTCCTGGTCCTCGCGCCCCAGATGCCCTACGCCGGCACCCAGGTCTGGGCGTCGGACTTCCTTCCGGGTGCCCACCAGGGCACGCGCGTCGTCCCCGGCGCGGACGCCGTGCCCAACCTGCAACGTCGCGTCTCCTCCAAGCGGCAGGAACTCGAACTCGCCGCGCTGAAGGATCTCAACGAGGCCCACGCCGAGACTCGCCCCCAAGACGGCCAGCTCGCCGCGCGCATCAAGTCGTTCGAGACGGCCTTCGGGATGCAATCCGCCATGCCCGAGGCGCTCTCGCTCGAGAAGGAGACGGACAAGACCCTCGACCTCTACGGCCTGAAACGCGGCAACACGCAGGGCTTTGCCTGGCAGTGCCTCGTCGCCCGCCGACTCGTCGAGCGTGGCGTGCGCTTCGTCGAATTGATCGACACCGGCTCGAGCGGGAACTGGGACTCGCACGGCGACATGGCCGACCACGGCCGACTTGCCCTCAACGTGGACCGCGCCATCGCTGGCCTCCTGCGCGACCTGAAACAACGCGGCCTACTCGACGACACGCTCGTCGTCTGGACGACGGAGTTCGGTCGGACGCCGTTCAACAACTCCGCCGACAACAAGGGCCGCGAACACCACAACTGGGGCTTCACTTCGTGGCTCGCCGGCGCGGGCGTGAAGAAGGGTTATGTGCATGGCGCGACCGACGAACACGGCATCCGCGCCGTGGAGAAGCCGGTCCACGTCCATGACTTCCACGCGACGATCCTACACCTAATGGGGCTGGACCACACGAAACTGACGTACCGCCATGCGGGGCGCGACTACCGGCTGACGGACGTGGCGGGCAATGTGGTCAAAGAGCTGCTGGCGTAACTGCAACAGCCGACCCCGGTCTTGTCGATGCAATCCATCGTTGAACACTGAACACTTACCAACGCGGAACTTCTGTCATGCAACGTGTCCATTGTAAACGGGAATTTTCCGAACAGGTCGGCTTCGAGTTCGAAAAGAATGGAAGGTTGGCAAGATGTATGCTATACTGAGAAGATGATTGCTACACCCTGGCAACAGATGCAAACTTGCCTCGAGATGCCTACGTCAAACGTGACCTGAGAATTCGGCAAGCGCCTGCCTGGCTCGAGTGCGACAATTCTTGGTGTCGAGATGGGTAAAGGAAGCGAAGTTACTGTGACCGGCATGCCCAATACTGAAGGAGCGACGAAGATTGCCTCCACGAACACAGATTCTGGGCCGTTGGCGATCAAGAATTCTTGCGACTTACCAGTGACCATAATAGAGGCCCGAAGCGGCTGGCAGTGGCTCGATCTTCAAGAGATGTGGCGATACCGCGAGCTACTCTTCTTCCTCACCTGGCGCGACGTGACGGTGCGCTACAAGCAGACGGCGCTGGGCGCCGCCTGGGCCATCCTCCAGCCGATGGCCACGATGATCGTGTTCACCTTGTTCTTGGGCCGTGCCTTGGGGGTCGCGGATACGGGCGTGCCTTACCCGCTCTACGTCTACGCTGGCATCCTGCCGTGGACATTTTTCTCGGGCGCGATCACCTCAGCCGCAAACAGCGTCGTCGGCAACCAGAACCTCGTCACCAAGATATACTTCCCCCGCCTCATCGTCCCACTCAGCGCCGTGGGCGTGGGTCTGGTGGACCTGGCTGTCGGCTTCGTCATGATGCTCGTTCTGATGGCATGGTTCGGCGTGATGCCCGGCTGGTCGTTCCTGCTTTTGCCCGTTCTCGTCTTGTTGCTCATGCTGGCGGCGATCGGCATCGGCACGCTGATGTCGGCGCTCACGGTCGCCTACCGTGATTTCCGTCACGCGCTGCCCTTCGGCGTCCAACTGTGGATGTTCGCCACGCCCTGCATCTACCTCATCCCCGAGACGGCCATCGGCCCGCGCGGACACTGGTTATTGCCCCTGAACCCCGCTTATGGCCTGATCCTGAACTTCCAACGAGCCGTCCTCGACCAACCGCTCGACCTCTACGCCCTGGGCGTATCTTCCGCAGTGGGTCTCCTGGGCGTCGTTGTCGGGGCAGCGTATTTCCGCCGTGTGGAACGCAGTTTCGCAGACATCATCTGATTCCGAAGAGGAGGCCGTGTCGGTGAAGCCCGCGATCCGAGTCGAAAACTTGTCGAAACGCTACGTCATCGGCCAGAACCGACGCGGGGGGTATCGCACCCTGCGCGAGTCGTTGACCGACGCCGTGAAGGCACCGTTCCGCGCCTTCTCGGGCCAGAAAGCTCCTGCCCCAGACCCATTCTGGGCGCTGAAGGACGTGTCGTTCGAGGTGCAGCCGGG
>JANXSH010000527.1 GCA_025356615.1 Planctomycetia bacterium
CTCGAACAGCGGCAACGCTTGGGCCGCCTTGCCCTGATCATGCAGACAATTCGCCACGTTCTTCTAGCAGTCTGTGGTGAAGGGGTGTTCTTCTCCGACGACTCTCTTGGAGATCGCCAGAGCCTCGCGTAGATGCGGTTCGCCTTCACGATGTTTCCCCTTTACCTGCAACCTCTGGCTTTGCCAGAAGCGTTGGATGCTCATCCCCACGGTCTTTTGGTCGGCATCGCTCAGCCGCTCCAGTCGCTGAACGTCCTCCACTTCGAAGCGAGCGTCCACCGTCTCCCAGTGCCCCTTTCCCTGCCAGCGCTGCCTCGACGACTCGACCTCCCGCGCTAGCCGCAGTGCTTCTGCCATCTTCCCTGCTTGGGCTGCTACTTGTTGTCGAATCCACCACGAGTCGATCTGCTTTTGCTGCTCCGCCGTCAGCTTCCCCGACGGCACCGGCGGCGCGACCCCCTGCCCGTGCCGAGCCGTGAGCATCATGATGACCAGGCCCAGCACCACCATCCCCAGAGTCTTTCGCATCGCTCATTCTCCTCGCACCGGAAACGCGATTGCCTCCACCCCGTCCACGCCTTTGCCCCGCGCCCAGCCGCTCAGTTGTAAGAGCGGCGGTTGTCCGTCGAGGTCGACCACCTTCCCGCGCGGTCGCACGTCCCCCTTGAAGACGGCGTCGAGCGTCTCGCCGTCGGTCCGCCAGACGCCGGCGGTCGCCGGTCGGCGGCTCCACGGACTCTTGCCCCGCTGTTGCCGCCATTCCTGGTAGGGCGGTAACGGCTGCGAGGACGACACCACCAGGAACGCCTGCAAGCCGCCCTTCGCGTCGTCGTCGAGGCTCAGCCCACGCAGCTTGCCCGTCTGGGCGTTTTTGGGCGGATACTGGAACCGGCTCCGCTGTGGCGGCGATTGCGACTTGTCGCCTGTGTGGGGTGCCTGGCTCTCGTCGCACGGCCAGAGCAGTTGTTCCTCGCCATCGAAGTTGAACCCGATCAGGTAGCAGTAGGCCGGGGTCGATGTCTCCACGTCCAGAACGACGCGATCCTTGTACCGCGCCTCGGATGAGTCGTTGCCGATGACACCGACCAGTTCATCCTTGCCGCCATCACGCTCGTAGTGCAGGACACGCAATTTCACCGACGGCGCGGTCGAATCCTTCGGCGTGGCTGTACCCTGCTCGCCCACGGGTCGTCGGCTCAGCCACTTCCCGCCCACTCCCAGCACCACGGCGAGGACGCTAGCTGCGAGGAGGAAGGCTGCGATCCTGGGCCACCTGCGCGATTTGGGTCGCGGCAGGACGACGGTCGAGGCCATTTTCCCGCCGACGAACCCCGTGAGCCGCTCGGCCAGCGCCTTCGCCGTGAGCCGCTCCGACGGCTCTTTTCGCAAGCACAAAAGGCAGATCTCCTCCAGGTCCGTCGGGATCGACGTGACGACCTTTCGTGGGGTCTCGAACTGCATCGCCTTCACCCGATCCAATGTCTCCAGCACGCTATCGCCTCGGAAGGGCACGAGGCCGGTTACGCAGCGGTACAGGATCACGCCCAGCGCCCAGACATCCGAGGCGGGGCCGATCTTCTGAGTCCTGCCGGCGGCCTGCTCGGGGGCCATGTAGGCGGGGGTGCCGAAGATCGCGCCGTCGATCGTCGGGCCGTCGGGCGTCTCCGCCAGCGCGGCGAGGCCGAAATCCGTCACCTTGGGGAAGCCGCCCAGCACGTTGTCGGGACTACCGGGGACGGGGTCGGCCATCAGGACGTTGTCGGGCGGACTGACGAAATTGTTATCTGAATTCTATGATAACTACCGGGGACGGGGTCGGCCATCAGGACGTTGTCGGGCTTGAGGTCGCGGTGGACGATCCCTTCTTCGTGAGCGGCGTGGACGGCCCAGGCGAGGATCGCGATTAGCCGGGCCGCGTCGTCGGGAAACAGCGGCGTCTTCCCGAGCCGATCGCCGAGCGAGCCGTTGGCGACGTATTCCATCACGAGGATGGGCTGGCCGGCGTCCTCGAGAAAGGCGTGGACGCCGACGA
>JANXSH010000568.1 GCA_025356615.1 Planctomycetia bacterium
CTCTGTTTTGTCTTTAATCTGTGTAATCTGCGCAATCTGCGGATGTACTCTTTATCCGACATCGTGGCGGGTGTGACGAATTGTGCAAGAAAGTGCTGAGAAATGTGGCCGGGGGTCAAACGGGGCGAAAACCCGGATCGCCCTTCACCAAATCGAGAGAAGCGCACGCCGAACGCGCTCTTACAACCCGGTGCAACACTACTCTTTCCCGGCGGATCGCTTGGCGAGCCGACTCGACGATGCTTTCGCCTCTCGGGTCAGACGGGCCTGGGTCGCTCCTTTGGCCAATCGCTGGAGGAGCGACTGGGCGGCAGGAGTGGCGATCCGTTCGAGGGCTTCGACCGCTCGTACCGCTTGGATTTCCTCCCCGGCCACGACCTTGGTTCGTGCCAGCAGGCTCTCGAGTCGCTTGCGTGACTCCGTCGAGGGTTTGTCGTCGAGGGCTTTCAGCAAGGCAGGTCGGGCCATATGCCCCCAACGTGCCAGCTTCTCGGAGGCGGACTGGCGGACGGCGAACTGGTCGGCGTCGAGGTCGGCGATGAGCCGCCGCACTTGCTCGTCGTCGATCGCCGGCGCGGGTTTCAGTCGCTCGCTCAGGAAAGGCACACTCGCGGCGGTCGCCAGCTTCCAGCCCGCCGTGTGAGCCTTGCGGGCGTCGTCCCCGGCCAGGTCGGCCCAAAGGGCTGCCATCTCGCCGGCTCCCAGGAGCGCCGCGCCTTTCGCCGGTGCAGTCGCCGGCACCTCCCAGAGTAGCACCGTGCTGTTGCGCAAGCCGGAGGCGAGCCGAGAGCCGTCCGGAGAGAACGCCAGCGACGTGACGTTGGAGTTGTGTCCCGAAAGCGATGGGATCGCAACACCCGTGGTCACGTTCCAGAGGCGAATCTGATTGGCCTTGCCCGTCGTCGGTGTGGGAGATCGCGATTCGTCCGCGCCAGAGGCCACGAGCCGACCGTCGGGAGAAAAGGCCACGCTGACGGCTCCCTTCAGTCCCTCGAGGTGGACGATTTCCTTCCCCGTGGTCACTTCCCAGAGCCGGACTCCAAGAGTTTGGCTCCCCGATACCAGCGTTCGGCCACTGGGCGAGAAGGCGAGAGAAGTAACCGCATCGACTTCGGTGAACATGGACTGGATTTCTGCTCCCCGGCGCAGATCCCAGAGCCGAATCCTACCCCCCTCGTCGGAAGCGCCGCCCACCGCCACCGTGTTGCCGTCGGCGTCGATGGCAAGGCAGTCTGGGCGAATCCCCCCGATGGGCAATCGCCGAAGCCGCTTGCCGGTGGCCGTGTCCCAGACATTCAGATGGGCGAGCACGTCCTTGCGATTCTTCACCACCCAGTCCGTCGAGAGGACCGTCTTGCCATCGGTCGAATAGGCCAGAGCGCTTAGCTCGCGAACGTCCTCATGGACCAAGCGGAACAATTCCTTCCCCGTGGTCACGTCCGAGAGGTGAAGGGCGTTGCCAGAGGAAGTCGTGCTACCGGACAGGAAGGCGAGGCGTCGGCCGTCCGGGGAGAATCGCACGCAGCGGGCGCTCGTCCCCGGTAGTTGGCGCACCGGCTTGCCGGTCTTCGCGTCCCAGATCCAGAGTTGGCCGTTGTCCCCGCCCGAGGCCAACAGCTTGCCGTCCGGCGAGTAGGCGACCGAGTTGACCCGCGCGTCGTGTCCTTGTTGCTCGCTGAACAATTCCCGCCCGGTCGCCCGGTCCCAGAGGCGTATGGTGGTATGCACTCCGCCGACGGCCACCGTTTTGCCGTCGGGGGACAGCGCCATCGAGCGAAGCACGGACATCCGCTGGTCGAACGGGCGTTGTTCCTTTCCCGTGTGAGCATCCCAGACGCGGACCTTCCCCGCCGCTTCGTGACACGACAGGAGGGTCTTGCCGTCGGGGGTGAATGCCAGATCCATGATGGAATCCGCCTCGTGCTCGAGGCGCTTCAGCGCCTTGCCCGTCTGGGCATCCCAGACGATGAGCTGCTTGTTGCTGCCGCTGGCGAGCCGTTTGCCGTCGGGCGAGAAGGTGATGGCTCCCAGGTAGCTGGTATGGCCTTCCAGGCGGCGGAGGATCTCCCCCGTGCGGACGCTCCGCATCTGGATCTCCCAGGCTTTCACCCCCCTGCCTTTCCACACTCCCAGGGCGACGGTTTTTCCATCCGGTGCAAAGGCCAGGACCGAGTTACTCTGCTCCTCGAACTTGTGGATCACCTTGCTCGATTTCACGTCCACCAGATAGGCCATGCGAAAACTGCTCGCGGCGAACAGCGTGCCGTCGGGCGAGAATCGCATGGTCCCAGACTCCCCGAAAGTCGGAGGGGGATCGAAAAGGTCAGGGAGGACGATTTTCTTCTCGACTTTCCCCGTGGCAACGTCCCAGAAAAAGAGGGTCCGATGATCACCCGCCGAGGCGACGATTCTGCTATCGGGCGAGAAGGCGATTCTGCTCACGAAGGAAGTCTGGAGACGCCGTCGGACGACGCCGGTTCGGGCGTCCCAGAGAATGATATCGCCGCGTCCAGTCTGGGCGGCGAGGATCTTGCCATCGGGGGAGTAGGCGAGCGAGGTCGCCTCTCCCTCGTGCCGGAACCGCTCGGTCCCGAGCCGGACGACGGCCCCCGCCGGCAGCGGGTCGCCCAGCGCATCGACGCGCCGGGGGTTGCCCCGCTCCGCTCCCGCTTTCTGTAGCGCTGCCGGTTTCTCTGCCGTGTCGGGCTTCTTGGCGGACAGCAAGTGTACCGCACTGCCTCCCGCAGAAAGGCCGAGCGTCAGGACGAGCATTAAAACCATCTTCATCTTGCTGCTGACCATCCCTTGGATTCCTTCTGTTGCGAGTGCGATCACCGTGGTCGAAATCGTGGCGGGATCGCCCTCGGCGAACAGCAGCGCGACACGGACGGTTGCACGCCTGAGCCCCGCATGAACGCCGGCGACTGCCCCGGCGCGGGACGCCTCGATCGTCGCAAGCACGCCTCCGAGGGGCAGACCGCGCCGGGCCAACCAGGCGTGTAGCCTGGCCCGTCCTCGTTCCAGCCGACCCTTCACGGAACCCGGTGTGCAGCCGAGCAACCGGGCCGCCTCCTCGTTGGTTCGGCCTTCCAGGCAACACAAGACCAGGGGCATGCGCTGATGTTCCGGGAGCTGCTGCAACCCCTCGTCGAGAAGGACGAGCGACTCGCGACCACTGAGTTGATCGAGCGGATCGGGACCACGGTCGATCGTCTTTGCGGGGATAGGCGATTGCTCTCGTATTCGCCGTCGGCGGGCTTGTTCGGAGGCTTTCAGCGCGACGCGACGAGCCACCCCATATAGCCAGGCCGACACCGGGTAGGAGGAGCGCACCGAAGCCGCCTTGCGAGCCAGCACGAGAAAGGTCGCCTGAAAAGCATCCTCGGCCGAATGCACGTCGGTCAACAATCGGCAACAGAGCCGATAGACCATCGGGCCATGCCGATCGACGAGGGTCGCAAAAGCGCTCTCGTCGCGATGCTCGACGAATCGACCGAGCAAGACGGCATCCGCTAGCCCGTGGGTGGCAGAGGCCATCGTGCGGCGGACCTGATCGAGCATCTGTGCGTGCCGGGCAGGCATGATCGGGGTCTCGAATCGGACGACGAGCTTACTTCTCTAGGATGAGATGCCCTCGAAGAGACGAAACGGCACGCTCGATTTTCGGATCCGCACCCATCTCGCTCAAAACGTGAAGGGGCGAGGCAACGCCGGGAGTTCCGCGTTGCCTCGCGGCTGCATTCGAGACTGCTAGCGCTATCGCGGAGTCTTACGCCTTCAACTCGTACAGCGCCAGCGTGTTGTGCCCTGCGACAAAGAGCGTCTCACCCTTCTCGTCCAGCGCGGTGCCGTGGACGTGGAACTTGAGGCCCATTTCCTTGACGACCTTGTTCTTCTTCAGGTCGAGGAACATCAGGAAGCCGTCGTTCGCGCCGCCGGCCGCCAGGAGCCAGTCGCCGCTGGGGTGGAACTGGAGGCGGTTGACGAGGCCCTTGTGTTTCGACTTGTCGAAGAGGAGCGACTTCTTGTCGGACTGCCACTCGAAGACCTCGACGCGGGCGGCGGCGTCGAGGTGATCGACGTTGCCGATCTTGCCGATGCCGCCGACGGCGAGCTGCTTGCCGTCCGGCGAGAACGCCAGCGAGCGAATACCGCCGATGGAGTGGAGGCGCTGCGTCCCGTCCCAGGTGTACATGCCGGGGGCCTCGAGCGTCTTCACCTCTTTGCCCGATGCGACATCCCATACGACGACGTGGCCGACCTTGTCGCCGGTCGCGAGGAACTTGCCGTCGGGCGAGAACGCGCAGCCGAAGAGCATCGACGGGAAGTGCGTAGGCGTCTTCTCCTTGTGGCCGCGCAAGTCGTGGACGAGCTTGCCGGTGGAGGCGTCCCAGACCTTGCACGCCATGTCGTCGGCGACGCTGACGACGCGCTTGCCGTCCGGCGAGGCGACGACGTTGCGGATCCATTTCGTGTGGGCATCGACGGTGCGAATATTCGTCGCGCGGTCGAAGTCCCACCAACTCAACTTCCCGTCGTACCCGCCGCTGACGAGTGCCTTGTCGGCGAGCGCCAGGCCGGTGACGTAGCTCTCGTGCTTGCCGATCTCCTTCGGCTCGAACTTCGCGACGGTCGGGTCGGCGGTGTAGACCTTGAAGTCGCTGCCCCCGAGGAAGAGGCGATGGGTGGCCGGCTGGCGAACGATCGCCATCGCGACGAACTTCAAGCCGTGCTGCTTGCCTGCCTGGAGCTTTTCCGGATTCGGGGTCGCCATGACGAAAGCCCTCTGACGGTGTTCGGGTCGGGATGGATCGATTCGTAGGGTGGGTCGAGCAACGCGAAGCGGTGCGAGGCCCACCAGACTACCACTGGTCTCATGGTTGGGGTTTTGGCTTAGCTTTCAAGTGAGTAGGGCAGTGTTTTAA
>JANXSH010000597.1 GCA_025356615.1 Planctomycetia bacterium
AGCCCATGCCGTAGGAGCCGGTGCCGAAGGCGTTGCCCATGCCCATCTCGCCGCCGTGCATGTCCCAACTGGAACTGGGCGGGCCGTTCCCGCCCTGATTCGGCGAGGGGCCGGTCCAGCCGTTGACGGTGACGAACCCGACTCCCGACTCGACGAGGCGACGTGCCAGGAGGAGATTTTGGCCCAGGGGGTTTCGGCCATAGCGGTCGCGCAGGCGGGAGTCCTCGCGGTCGATCTCGAACGCCTTGCGTGGCCCGGCGGCGGTCGCCAGCTCGAAGGCCCGGCCGTGCAGATCCTTCCATTCGCGATCCCGGACGCCCTCGCCCCGCTCCAGTCCGCCGAGGAGTTGGCGTCGGCCACGCATACGCTCGGGGGTCTCCGGCGAGGAAAGGGTGTCGGGCGCTTTGAAGCCCGGCTTGGAGGGGTTGTTCTCCGCGGAGCCGACGAACAGCGGGGCGTAGGGAGCGCCCAGCGAGCCGCCCGTGGCGATGTTCGGCGCGCAGAAGACCGGGTCGCCGACGCACTTGATGAGCCAGACGTAGGACGCCACGCTGCGTTGACTGGGTCGGACCTTGGCCAACACGGAGCCGAGGTACGGCGAGTCGGTCGGCGCGCCGGCCTCTCCGCTCAGGCAGTTGTGCATGGCGTCGAAGTGGTTACTGATGTTGCCCGGATGCGTCATCGAGCGGATGAGACAGAAGTCCTTGGCCTGTTTGGCGAGGCGCGGGTGGAGTTCGCTGATCCGCATGCCGGGGACCGCCGAGGCGATCGGCTTGTAGGGGCCGCGAATTTCCGTGGGCGCTTCCGGTTTGAGATCCCAGGTGTCGAGGTGGCTCGGACCGCCGCACAGCAAGATGAAGATGCACGACTTGTCGGCGGCGTGGGTTCGGCTCGGCCCCCCGACGCGGGCCGCCACCATGCCGGGGACGCCCATGTTTAGCATGCCGACTCCGCCGAGTTGGAGCATTTGGCGGCGAGAGAGGTCCATGAGGTTCCTCCGGTAGGTGGGAAGGAGGCGGTCGGGGAATCGAGCGGGATGCCCAGGCTCGTCGGCCTGGACGGCCAAACAACATGCTACACCATACCCGTGCCGCTGTCCCCCTACAAAATCCGGAATTACGCCGTCGCTAACTCCAACCCCGCGAGCAGCGCCAGCGCTCGCGCGTGGCGGTCCTCGGTCCACTTGGCCGCCTTCTTGTGCTTCAGCCGGGCGACGGCTTCGGGGTGGTCGGATCCCATCTCGCGGAAGGCGTCATAGGTCGCGGCCAACTCCAGCACGACGAGGTCGGACGCCTGCATCGAGGCGATCGCCTTTTGCCAGCGCGTGATCTCCTGCATCTCGGCCTCGCCCGTCGCCTGGAGGACGAACGTCGGCGTGCCGCCCTCCGGCCCCGCGTGTTCGACCTCGATCAACAGCCCCAGCCCGCCGCAGCGTCCGATGTCGCGGAAGAGGCCCTCGCTGTAGGGGCCGTAGAAGAACATCGTAAAGAGGTAGTCCGTCGGCATGCCGAGCCGCTGGAGTAACTTGACCGTCTTCTGGAGTCGCGTCCGGCCGACGACGCGATGCTCGTCGTGGGCGGAGTCGACGGCGGCCAGCCACCAGAAGTTGCCCGTTTTCATCGACTCACCCCCCGCGCTTGGTGTCCGCCATGAGTCGCGCCAGCTCGTCGCGGAACGCCCCCGGAACGTAGTATCGCATCATGGTGTACGTCTTCATCAGCTGCGCCAGCGCTTCTGAAATCGTGCTGATCTCCACGACCCGCCCCTCGCCGTCCTCGACGTAGATCTGCATGGCAGGCCGCTCCGCGTCGGGCCGGTACGGTTCATAGGGCGTGTCGCTCGCCGAGTCCTCCACGAAACAGTATCGAGGATCCCGCCCCTGTTTCTCCAGCGTCTCTCGCGCCCGCTCGTCGAATCTCACGATGGCCGAGAGCGGCATTCCCGTCATGTCCAGCGCCTTGTACAGGTGCCGATTCAGAAGCCCGTCCGCGAGCCGATTCAGAACCTCGTCCCCGAGGCGTGTACAGGATTTCAGCATCTCGGTAATCGTATGGTCGTCGAAGTCGAGATAGGTTGTCAAGGAAATCTGACCCGAAAAAGCGTCGGCGAGGCCGGAAGATATTCCCGGTAACGACGTATGAGCGTCGATGAGTTCCGCGAGTCGGCGGAAGAGGAGTTTGAGCATGACTTCGGCACCGCGGCTCGCCTTGTGGAAGTAGACGGTGCGGTACATGTGGTAGCGCGCGAAGAGGTACGTCTCGACGGCGGCGAGGCCCTTGCGGGTGAGGTAGAATCGTCGCCCGTCGGGGTCGGGGCGGAGTTGCTCGATCATCCAGGCGAGGTCGAAGTCGCCGTAGTTCGTGCCCGTGGCGTGGCTGTCGCGGAGCAGGTAGTCGCAGCGGTCGGCGTCGAGCTGCCCCGAGACGATGCGGGAGAGGTACGCGGGCAGGTCGCCGGCCCGCCGGCCCTCGTCGGCGTCCTCGTCGAAGAAGAGCGCGAGGCGCTCGGGCATGCTCGCGTCGAATCGGCGCAGGCAGCGATGGACTTCGGTCGATTCGTCGTGGATCACCGCCCGCGTGTAGGCTTCGTGGTGCCGACCCGTCACCATCTCGAAGGCGTGGGAGAACGGCCCGTGGCCGACATCGTGCAGCAGCGCCGCCGCGAGGAGGAAGGCGCGCGGCTCCTGGGCGAGCGGCTTGCCATCGTGGCGTGTGAGCTGGTCGAGGAACAGTCTCGCGGTGTGCAATACGCCGAGCGAGTGAGCGAATCGGCTATGATTCGCCCCTGGGAAGACGAGTTCGGTGACGCCCATCTGCTTGATGCGACGCAACCGCTGCACCTCGCGCGTGTTGATGAGTTCGAGGAGGAGCCGGTCGCACGGAGTGTCGGCGAACGAGATCAGGTTGTGGACCGGATCGCGGAAGACCTTCGGCCAGTTGTTGCTCATCGAGACACGATCTCCGGGCGGCGATTCGGCGAGCGGAGGGGGTAGAGACACTCCAGCCCGTATTCTCTCTACGAATCGCCTCGGGGTCTAGCGAGAGTTCCCCGCGTCCGTCTGGTGCCTTTCCTCGAACCTGGACTGGGTGGCCGAATACCATTAGGATGAGAGTGGGAGAACACCTGTTCGGAGGAGGGTAGAGCCATGACACTCGTCGAATCCTACCTGGCGAGGGGACCCAAATCCGGGCCAGCCCTCCTCGACGCGCGGAGTCGCCGAATGGCTGAAGCGGAGCGCGAGTACGCCGACGCGGTGCAACAATTCGCGCGAGACATGCTCGGGAGCGTCGATACGTTCGAGAGCATTTGTGAAATGCTCGTGCAGGATGTCCTGAAGGGCAAGGGCGCTGAACTTCACAACGAGAGGGAGTCGCTCCTCTCCGACTTTCGTCGCCGAGTCGATCTCTTGCAACAGGCGTGTGACGGGGCGAGGCGTGCGGAGCAAGCCACCGGCATAGCCCTCCCGGAGGTGACGCTCCTCGCGGAGGAAGGCAAAACCTTGCGGGAAAAAGTGGCCCGCCTCGAGTCTCGCTGGCAGACGGAAGACGATCTCGAAGTCCTTGCCGCAGACCGATTCCCACTGCCTGCGGGCAAACTGGAGACGCTGACGCGGAAATATCCCCCGCCGCAATCGTGGTACGATCAAGAAGGCGTGGTCTCGTGAGTCCGCTGGACGCAGCCCGGCTAGGACGCGGTCGTGTAGTGCGCGTCAACGTCCTAGATCCGCAGGGCAAGAATCGTAAGCCGAGGCCGGCGGTCGTCATCAGCACCGTCGAAGAGGCCGAGGCGACGGGCAGAGTCGTCGTCGTGTGCGTGTCCACGAAGCACGGCCAGGCACCTCCCGAGGTGCAGATCGAATTACCGCACGATCTTCGGGGAGCCTGTCGTTCCGGCCTGCGAGAACCGTCGTGGGCCGTCGCCACCTGGATCAGGGAGGTGCCGATCGAAGATATCGAAACGGCACTGGGGGCGCTCACCGCAACCCTGACCGGGGAAATCATCGCCCTCTCGAACAGCCTGAGCGATGAGTGAATGGACGCGCTTGACGCAGGAGTACGATCGATCCTCATGCGTACAAATCAGTCCAGGCACAGCAAGCCGCTACAGCCGAACTTGACGAAAAGGTGTTCGTCGAGAGCGTCATTCGCCTTAGAAACGCTACGGTTCCGTCGTCCTGTGCGCGTTCAGCGCCGAGGAGCCGAACTCAGGGAAGGAGGACGAACTGCTGCCGACCCAGACAGGGTATGATCTGGGCCAGATTCGCCGAAAGCACCGCGCCCGTCAGCGCGAATCGCCAGCGCCCGCATCGGCATGTGTCCATAGGATACGCCTACGCAAATGGAGACCGACACAAACATCCTCCCACGGGAGTTCGAGGAATGGAACCGTATCTGATCGTGCTGGCAACGGTCGGCGTGATGCTCGTGCTGAAAGTGCTGGTGTATCTGGTCGCGGGCAAGGGCAGCCTGGCCCGACTGGGGCAGGCGATGAGCGCCTTCTTCGCGATCATGGGCAGCCCCGAGAAGGCGACGAAGGTCGCTCTGGCCCTGAATCCGCCGCCGCCGGACCCCGCGAAGGCACCGAAGCTGTCCGGCGAGCCGTTGCGACTGCTGACCGCGCTCCAGCGCGACGAGGGGCGGATCCTCGACTTCGTGCTGGAGGACATCGCCGGGGCGAGCGACGACCAGGTCGGCGCGGGGGTCCGCCGGCTGCATCAGGCGTGGCAGAAGGCCGTCAAGGAGCACCTGACGCTCGAGCCGATCATGGCCGCCCAGGAGGAGGAGACGGTCACGGTGCCGGTCGGCTTCGACCCGTCGGCGATCCGCGTCACGGGTAACGTGACCGGCAACCCGCCGTTCAAGGGCGTCGTGAAGCACCGGGGCTGGCGCGTGAAGGCGTACAAGCTGCCCGCGCCGCCCGAGGGGATCGACGAGTTGGTCGTCGCGCCGGCGGAGGTGGAGTTGCCTTGAGGGTGAGGTGAAGCCCCACCGATTGCAATCGGTGGGCTTGGTCGCCCGCCCCCCATCTTGCTATCGTAGACGGAGAGTATCCGTCCTCCGAGCGAAAGAGCCGAGCATGAGCATTGACCAATATGCCTCCTGTCCGTGTGGCAGCGGGAAGAAATTCAAGTGGTGCTGTCAAGCGATCTATCCGGGCATCGAGCGGGCCTGGGAGCAGGAGCGCGCCGGCCAGCACGAGCTGGCCTCGAGTACGATCGATCAGGTGGTCGCCGAACACGGCGACAACCCCGAGGCGTGGGGCCAGAAAGCGCACCTGCTCGCGACCACCGGCAAGGGTGATGCCGCCGAGGAGGCGCTCGCCCGCGCCTTCGCGCTGAACCCGAACTATCCCTTCGGGCTACGCCTCCAGGCGGGCATGCGCCACGCCGAGGGCGAGTTCATGGGGGCACTATTGCTCGCACGCAAGGCCGCCGAACTCTACGACCCGGCGGCCAACGAGACGCTCGCCGAGTTGTTCCTGATGATCTTCGATTGCGAGATGCGCTGCAACCGGCCCGTGGCCGGGCGCGCGGCCCTCGAGCGCGTCATCAACATGGTGCCGGGGGAGAAGGAGTTCCGCGACAACTTCGAGCAAATCTTCGGCGCGGCGTCGCGATACCCAGCGGCGGCGTGCGCGGGGTACACGTTCCGCGCCCCGAGTGACTCCCGCCGGAAGGCGTGGGACGCCACTCTGGGCGGCATCGGGCCTCGCTTCGGGGCGCTGGCCCAGGCGTTCGACCGGCTGACCCAGGAAGACGCCGCCGACGCCAACGCCTGGCACAACCTCGGCGTGGCCCGCGCCTGGCTCGGCGACAACAAGGGTGCCCTCGCCGCGCTCGACACGTTCATCGACCAGACCGACGACGAGGCCGCCGCCGTCGAGGCCGCCACCCTGTGCGAGGTGCTGCGCTTCGGTTATGGCATGGACAGCGCCTGCGACTACCAGGAGTACACGGCCACCGCGCGGATCAACGACCCCCAGCCGATCAGCCGGTTGCTCGAGGAGTGGCACACCCAGGGCCGGTTGATCGTCACGCCGACCGAGCAAGAAGGCGTCTTCATGGGGCTGGTCCTCGAACTGACCGCGACGGGCATCGTCCTCGTTGGTCGGCCCACCGCCGAGGCGGGCCGGCTCGCCGGCACCGTCGTCATCGTGCAGAACGTCCTTCGTCTCATGGGGTCGGTGGCCGAGACCTTCGACCGGCTGCGCGACGAGGTCCGCCAGAAGCTGGCGATGGGCTTGGACCAGCTCAAGCCGCAGCGCACCGCGCCGCAGTTCCACGAGATCCTCTCCGAAGCGCTGTCGTTCCCGGCGAACGCCACGAGCGAAGAGGACAGCCTCGCGAAGGTTCTCGACTACGCCGGGCGGTTCTACGAGGAGACCTGGATCCACCGTCCGCGCATTAGCCTCCAGCGCAACTCCCCCGTCGATGCTATCGGCCATCCACGCTTGCGCCGACGCCTCCTCGGCGTCATCGAGCTGCTCGAACAGTGTGCCACGAAGGGCGTCCTGTCCGCTTACGACTTCAACCGCCTCCGGCACAAGCTCGGCCTCGATTCGCCCGGCGCGACCGCTCCGGCTCTCGCCGCCCCCACTGCCTCGAGTCCCGACCTCGGCGTGATGAGCGCGCCGGAATTGGCTGCGGTCGCCGTCGAGACGCTCTCCGACGACCAACTCGAAAAGGCGTACCAGGCCGCTTACCGCCTCGACGCCCAGGAGTTGGCCGGGAAGTTCGCCACGGCCCTCGTCGCGCGACCGACCCAGCCGGGCCGGACGGACCTCTACCCGTGGGTGAGCTTCCTCATCCAAAAGGCGATGCGCGAGGGCGAGTTCATCCCTGCGATCGACCACGTCAACGAGGGGACACGCCTCGACTGCGCCCACAACGAGGGCAAGCGCCGCGACGACTACGAACTGTGGCGCGCCCAGGTCCACACCAAGCAGGGCGATATCGGCGCGGCGAGCGAGGTCTACCGTCGGCTGATCGAGCGCACGCCGCGCAACTTCAAGTTCCGCGGCAAGGCCGCCGAGGCCATGCTCACCCTGAAGCAGCCCGCGAAGGCGCTAGAGTTCGCCGAGCAAGGAGCCGCCGCCGCGAAGGTGGCGAAAGACCGCGACAGCGAGCAATACCTAACGGAACTCGCCGGCGCGGCGCGAAAACAAATGGGGTGAGTGGTTATGATGTGGTACGACACCAAGCCATGCCGTTGCAACGGCTGGGCTTCGCCCCTCAATGGTTGAACAAGAACTCCTTCGTGTTGATGAGCGCCCAGGCGATGTCCTCGTAGGCCGCCCGCACGTCGTCCCTCTTCCCTATGTGGGCGATGACCTTCGCCGTCTCCTCCTCGCTCGCAGGGCGTGAAAGGGCGACGAGGTAGTGGTCGCGCAGCCGGTCGGCGTGGGGACGCTTGTCGCGGGCCAGGGCTTTCGCCCGATCACCGGCGGCCTGAATGGCACTTCCATGAGGGTGAATCGACGACGCAAGCCAATATCCCTCGGTTGATTAATCGACGTAAGTCCTTCTGTGTAGAAGGCTACGGGCGCGGAAGGCGTCGCACCGGGATCGCTCCACTCATCTTTACAGGCGGCCCGACAGGCGGGACATACGGCTTCAGGATCTCTATGTCGAAACAAATCTCCTTACCCTTGACCGTGTGGGTGTAGAGGGCTACTTGTTGTCCCATTGCCAATTGCTTGAATTGATCAGGAGCGAATTGTGAGCGGACCTTGCCCGCGAGTAAGTCGTCGGTCACCCGGAGCATGACCACTTTGCCCGCTTCGTCCATCACATCGACTGTGTCCTTCTTGATATCGACCACGATCCCTTTCACGAATCCTGCGGCCGCGCTCGAAGCCACTAGAAGGGCGAGGAAGAGAGTGGGCACTTCGCATTCGATGTCCTCCGACGAATGTGTACCGGGCGAGATTGGTCGCGGGCAGGCGATTCTCTACGACTTGCTCCCAATCCTCCACCCCGTGCCGCCGGGGCGGTCCTCGAGGGTGACGCCGAGGTCGGTGAGGCGTTTGCGAATCTGGTCGGAGACGGGGAAGTTCTTCGCCTTGCGGGCGTCGTTGCGCAGGTCGATGAGTAGCTGCATCAGCCCCGAGACGAGGGCGTCGTTGTCCCCGCTCTTGGCGGGTGGCGTGCTGAACAGGCCGAGGATCTGGCTCAATTCGCGTAATACCAAGGCGGCGCGGGCGAAGTCGGCGACGGCTTCCGGCTTGGGCGTCGCTTCCAGGCCGGCTGCGTCGGCGTGTCGGTTGAGCGTCGTGAGCAGCTCGAACAGGACGCCGACCGCGCCGCCGGTGTTGAAGTCGTCGTTCATCGACTCGAGGAACGTCGCGTGCAGCCGGGCGATCTCCGCGAGGAAGGGGTTCCCCGTCGGCGACTGGAAGACGTAAGCGCGCGTCGGGCCGACGAGGTCGAAGAAGCCCTGCTTCGCGATCCGCTCGTAGCGCTCGAAGAAGCGGTAGAAGCCTTCCAGGCTCCGCCGCGTCTCCTTCAGACGTTCTTCGCCGTACTCGATCGGACTGCGGTAGTGCGTGGCGAGCAGCAGGAACCGCACGGTCTCCGGGTGGTGGTTCTTCAGGATATCAGCCATATTGATAACATTGTTGAGCGAGCCGCCCATCTTGATGCTGCCCATCTGGAGGAGGCCGTTGTGCATCCAGTAGCGCGCGAACGGGGCGTCGTTGAACGACTCCGATTGTGCGAGTTCGTTCTCGTGGTGCGGGAACTGGAGGTCGAGGCCACCGCCGTGGATGTCGAGCGTCTTGCCGAGGATCCGCGCGCTCATGGCCGAGCATTCGATGTGCCAGCCGGGCCGACCCGGGCCCCAGGGGCTTTCCCACTGCGGCTCGCCGGGCTTGGCCCCCTTCCAGAGGGCGAAGTCGCCGGGGTTGCGCTTCTTGTCGCTCACCTCGACCCGCGAGCCGGCCTCGAGTTGCTCCGGGTCGCGGTTGCACAGTTTGCCGTAGTCGGCGTCGTGGCTGATGTCGAAGTAGACATCGCCGGCGGCGGCGTAGGCGAACCCCCTGGCGATCAGCCCGCCGATCATCTCGATCATGCCGGGGATGTGTTCGGTGGCGCGCGGCATCTTGTCGATGCCGGTCACGTTGAGCAGACGCAGCGATTCGACGTAGTCGGCAGTCATCCGCTCGGCGAGTTCCTTGACCGTCGTGTTGAGTTCCCGCGCGCGGACGATGAGTTTGTCGTCCACGTCGGTGATGTTGACGACCCAGGTGACGGCGTAGCCGCAATAGGTCAAGTAGCGCTTGACCGTGTCGAAGATGACCGGGCCGACCATGTGGCCGATGTGGCTGGGCTTGTAGACCGTCGGGCCGCAGACGTACATGCCGACCTTGCCAGGCTCGACGGTGCGGAACTCCTCCTTGGTCCGGGTCAGCGTGTTATAGACGCGAAGAAGCATGCGGACACCTTCATCTTCTGCGGGATTACGAACTCTTCCGATCGATCAGCGCCACCACTTGGCAGGCGATCGCCTCGGCCCGGCCGATGTGGCCGACCTTCTCGCCCGTCTTCGCCTTGACGTTGACGCAATCTTCGCTGACGCCGAGCAGCTTCGCGAGGTTGGCGCGGATGGCCGACTTGACCGGGCCGAGTTTCGGCTCCTGGGCGAAGACGATCACGTCCACGTTGACAACCCCGTAGCCCGTCTGGTTCAGCCGGGACATCGTCCCGCGCAGGAAGACCGATGAGTCGGCGTCTTCATGTCGCGGGTCGGTGTCTGGGTAGGCGTCGCCGATGTCGCCGAGGCCGGCCGCGCCGAGCAAGGCATCGGTCAGCGCGTGCAAGACCACGTCCGCATCGCTGTGGCCGGCGAGGCCGCGCGCGTGTTCGACGCGGACGCCGCCCAGGATGAGTGGGCGACCCGCCTCGAGACGGTGCGTGTCGTGGCCGATGCCGACGCGCATGCTTACGGTCCTCGGTGATCGAACGGGGCCAGATGGGGTGATCTTACCGCAGGGGCGAAGTGGGGACAATGCGGGTCTGCTCAGGGCACGCGGGCGACTCCTTATCGAGTGCCTCTTCCGCGCCCTCACACCAGTTCCGCGATCGGCGAGCCGTCCGACAGCACCGACATCGGTCGGCCCTGGTGGTCGAGGAAGCTGGTCTGGTGCGGGTCGATCGCAAGGTGGCGGAACATCGTCGCCCACAGGTCGTTGACCGACAGCGGGGTGTCCTTCGGGCGCTCGCCCCTGGCGTCGGTCGAGCCGACGACGTGGCCCATCTTCAGCCCGCCGCCCGAGACGAGGACTGACATCGCCTGCGGCCAGTGGTCCCGGCCCGGACGGTCCTTGGTGGTTTCGATGCGCGGCGTCCGCCCGAATTCGCCCGTGACGATGAGCATCACACGCCGGTCGAGGCCGCGTTCGTGGAGATCGTCGATCAGCGCGGCGATGGCGCGGTCGTAATACGGGAGCCTGGCTTTGGCGTCGTTGAAGATGTGGCAGTTGACCGCGTGCGAGTCCCAGTTGTAGGTGCCGTCCTTCAGGAAGGGGACGCCGGACTGGTACGGGTTCTCCATGACCATCGTCACGAAGCTGGACCCCGCCTCGACGAGTCGGCGAGCGAGCAACGCCCGCTGGCCCCAGGCGTGCATGCCGTAGCGCTCGCGGACGCGGGGCGACTCGCGTGTGAGGTCGAACGCGATCCGGGCGCGGTCGCTGGTCATGAGCGTGAGAGCCTGCTTGCGAAGCTCGTCCGCCGTCGCGGCGCTCGCCGGCAGGCCGGGCACTTTGGCATCGAGGCCGGCCAGGAGATCGACCCGTTTCGTGAGCCGGTCGCGGGAGGCGGAGTCGTGGACGAGGTCGCGCACCTGGAAGGTCGGCAGGCTGGGGTCGCCGACGACCGGGAACGGGTGCGTCGCCGCGCCGAGGTACGCCGAGCCGAAGCTGAAGACATCGATCCCGTCCCGGCCGCCGTCGGTGCCGGAGACGTAGTCGGGGACGCCCGCCCCGCGCCCTTGCCGCAGCTTCGCGACCATGCTGCCGACCATCGGGTGGTCGTTGACGAACTCGGTCGGCTGGAGCGGGTCGCGGCCCGTGAGGAACTTCTTGTGCCCGCCGCCGTGGTCGGCGAAGGTGTGGCTGATCGAGCGGATGAGGCTGAACCGCTTGGCGACCTTGGCGTGCATCGGCAGGTGCTCGCAGACCTCCATGCCGGGCACCGTCGTCTTGATGGGCCGAAAGTCGCCGCGATACTCCGCCGGAGCGCCGGGCTTCATGTCATACGTTTCCATGTGCGGCGGCCCACCCGGCAGCCAGATCAGGATGACCGAAGTCGCCGACTCCGCGCGCTTGTCGGCACTCTGGAGCGCGTAGGGGCGGATGGCTCCGAAGCCGAGGCTCATCGCCCCGATCTGGAGGAATCGGCGACGGGACACTGTGGGTCCGGGGCAGTGGATGACAGGCATGGGGTGGGCCTCCGGGTGAGGCGGCGGAGTGGGTCAGTAGTATAGTTTACGCCGTGATCGAGGGGATGTCCACGGGGAGCATGGGTTCTCTCGGAAGTATTGGGACGTTTTGTAGACGCTCATCTACACACCCTCTTGCAGGGATCGCCCTTTTGGTGTATACTTCTGTTCAGAAAACTCGGCGGGAGGATGAACGCCATGATAAACGGAAAGCCACGTTGCTTGGACCTGTTCTGCGGGATCGGTGGACTCAGAGCCTGTGAAAAAATCGTGTAATTGTGTAGTGGGCGAGGTCAGGAACAACCACTCACTCCCGGTTGCGGTTGGAGGGCGAAACTGCGGGCCATGTTGTGGGCGATGGCGAACCATGTAGCGATGGACTTGACCTT
>JANXSH010000716.1 GCA_025356615.1 Planctomycetia bacterium
CGGCCCCGGGGGCCCCCCCGGTCCCACCAACCCGTCAATCGAAGGTTGACGGACCACTAGTACCCGGCGAGCGAGCGACTGTGACGGCAGCGCCGAATTCTATATTTCGGAGATCCGACCTGGCGGGCAGAAAATCTATCCTGCGGAGGTCGTGGCCGCATAGGGATGGCGGGGACCGAGGGCAGGTCCACTCCTTGGCGCGCTCGACTCTGGGCGTCCAGTTCGTCCGTGCTGATGCCGACGAGGACGGTGTCGAGCGCGGTGAACTTCTCGAAGCGGTCGCGAAAGCCGCACGACTCGACGGTGCAGCCTGTGGTCATCGCCTTGGGGTAGAAGAAGTGGACGAGGTTCTTGCCCTCGAAGTCGGCGAGGCTGATCTTCGTGGCGTCCTTCTTGTCCGGGAGCGCCGAGACGATGTTGGCGACCCGGAGGTCGAAGGCGGGCGCGGGCTTTCTAAGAGCAAAGGGGCAGCATACCTCATGGCAGGTCTAGAGGTGGATCGGGCGACACTGCTATTCTCGAGAACGCGAGCCGAGAGTCAACCGGGCGAACCTGGTGGAGGTGAGGCGATCGAGTTCGACCCGGCGGCCGGCATGCGGCCTATCACATCTTCATCACGGGGGGCGGCAACGCACTGTCACCTGAGACATGGCCCGGCCCGCCGTTGGGGTCGTAGGCCGTCACGTCGCCCTCGAGGTGGTAGTGGACTCCGAACAGGTAGTTGTCCGCACCGTATGGACTGTGGACGGTGGTGATGGTGCCCAAGAACGTGTTCTGGGTGCCTTGGTTGCTGATCCAGGCGAATGAAATCTCGAGGTTGCCATTCGCGTCATATTTCAGAGTGCCGTTCAGAACCTCGTGTACCTTGCCGTTCGGCCCGCCGCCTTTCCACGTCCCAGTGAAGGTGGCGGAGCCGTCGGCCAGGTGGGTCTCGGTCTGGATCCCCAGGTCGTGGGGAGGCTTCCCGTTGCTGGATAGCAGGTGGAAGGAGTACCCCTGCAAGGAGGGCACCTGGGCGGGAGCCACATAGACCGTGGAGATCTGTCCCGTGAGCGGAGTTGCAACGGCAATGGGCGAGACCGACACCTGAAACACGCCGGGGGCGACGTAACCCGATGTACCGAAGCCATTGATGATGTCTACCCCGTATGGACTAATAACGGACTCGTGGCCATGGATACGGTAGCGGACTCCGTTCAGAGGGATGGCACCGAAATGAGTCGGGTCGGGGGTGATGGTGCCATGGAAGTTCTCATTGGATACTAGGGTGTCGCTACCGTCGGAAGAATACTTGAATGAAATCGTGAGTTCGCCACCCTCATATTTCAGAGTGCCGGACAGAACCTCGCGCGGGTGAAGTAGCGTGTAGGGGCTCTTGTACGTCCCGGTGAAGGTGGCGGAGCCGTCGGCCAGGTGGGTCTCGGTCTGGATCGCCAGGATAAAGGGCGAGGTGCCGTCGGACATGTGGAAGGTATACCCCTGCAAGGCGGGCACCTGGGCGGGGGCCTCATAGGTGGGCTGAACCGTTGAGATCTGTCCCGTGAGCGGAACCGCAACGGCAATGGGCGAGACCGAAGGGAGGGCACGTCCCTCGAGGCTCTCGAGGCCGAGTCGGCCACGACGAGGGGCCGGAGTAGTCTTGCGGGGCCGGGCGGAGCCGCTGAGGGAGGCGATGATGCTGGAGAAGAACCGGACCATCATGTACCTGCATTCCTTCGCGAAGAGGGTAGTTTTCCCGACTCCCGATGAGGGACAACGTTGAATGTCTCCCACCGAGCCAACCCCTCATGGGGGTTTGGTTTCTCGGGCAGGCCTTATCGGCCAACACCTCTAGTACCCGGTCGGCGAGCGACTGTGACGGCAGCGTCGAAATATATTTCGGAGATCAGACCTGGCGGGCAGAAAATCTATCCTGCGGAGGTCGTGACTCCCGTAGGATACTCCTGAGCGCCCGTCCGCCCAGGAGAAGAGATGCGTTACCATTGGCCTGCCGACACCGTCTTCACGCAACAAGTCCTCACCGTCGAGCAGCAGGACTGCTCCCTCTGCCGGCGTGCCCTGAACATTTGCGACCACCGCATCCACCGCATCTTCACCCTCCAAGGCCCCGTGGAGATCGTCTGCAAACTCGTTCACGCTTCCGGCTCGTCGCGCTCCCGAAAGATGTGCCACAGCCCTCAACTTTACCCTCCCCGCCTCGAGTGGGGAGCATCCGAGGCCACCGCGTCGAGTACAAGCTCCCGGTCGCCTTACCACCGTGCCTCTAGTCCCATGCTGACACCCTGCACCCAGAGGGTTTCACCCTTGTAAGCATATCCCGCCTGGTTGGCGACGCGATTGACCTGATCGCCCGCACGGATCGGATCGAACCAGGCGATGAAAGTGTACCCCGCCATCACGCGGAGTCGTCGGGTGAGTTGATACCCCAGGTTCACGCCGACCTCTCCCACGCCGTCGATCGCGGCCCGGCTATGGTCTCCCGCGTTGTTCGGCCCGATGAGAAGCCCATACGGCGTGGCTACGCGGACCTGCGGCGTTTGATAGATCGTCTCGCCGAAGGTGCGAATGCGCTGGGCGTCCCCACCGAGGGCGATCGTGCCGCGTGCCTGGACGAAGAATCGATCGTAGCGTGCCTCGCCTCTCGCTCCGACCTGTGCCCCATAAAAGGCGTTGGCGATGCGATAGTTGTCGGTAACACCGTACAAGATCGTGTGCGCGGGGAGGATGCGGCTGGTCGCCGTCTGGTGGTAGCGGTCCCGCATCTGCATGAATCGCGCCCCGGCGAGGAGATCGACCTGCCAGTCCTCTTCGCGGGCCAGGGACAACACGCCGTTGGCCTCTTCGCCGAACCATTCGATGCGCGAGTAGCCGACGAAGCCGCCCGCCAGCAGGCCACGTTGGGGATCGGGGCCGGAGACGATCCGGCTCGCCTCCCTGCCCGTCGCGGCGTCGAGGTACGAGAGGGCGAGGAGGCGTGAGCCGTCGCCGTTGTAGGTCTTGTAGTACGTCGAATCCCGCTCGAGGAAGAAGGCCCTTCCCTCGAAGCCGAACTCCCCCGTGGTGTCCATCCAGTCGAGAGTCCCTCGACCGCCGACGAAGCGGTCGCCGTGGCGCGTCTCCAATCGCCGATCCCCATACACGACCTTCGTGTCCGGCTGACCGAGGAGTCCCTGCGAAGCGGGCGAACTCGTCGTCAGCACGGCAGGCGAGGTTCCCTCGCGGATCCACCAGACGAGATACTCGCCGCTGATCTTCCAGGGGGAGACCTCCGCCACCGGCTCGGACGGGGTGGGAATCGATTGGGAGTGCGCCTGGGGAAGATAGGCGATCCAGGCAAGTAGTAACACGCACACGAGTGAACGGCGCATCAGACACCCCTCCCTGACGATTAGGCACGAACCACCGCAAGCAGCGATGACAGCGATTGAATCGGCCTTGCACAGAGGGCGGATATCGCCCGATTTGCAGGGAGTGCCGAAAGTGCCGATGTCGAGGTTCGGGATGCGCCTGTGGTATCGGACGTATCGATTGCGCTGACGAGGTGGCCTGTGTGCCTACCGCTTCCTGTAGGGGGGAGCGGGAGTGTGGCAAATCTTTCTGGAGGGCAATCGAATGGGGATTTCTAAGCCCGACGCGCG
Organism: Planctomycetia bacterium; assembly: GCA_025356615.1. GTDB lineage: Bacteria > Planctomycetota > Planctomycetia > Gemmatales > Gemmataceae > JANXSH01. The sequence goes on from JANXSH010000716.1 coordinate 3,639, forward strand.
AGCGAGGGAGGCAGGCCACGACGGAGGACGTGAAAGCCATCCCTCGCTCGCGCGTCGGGCTAAGTTCTCCGCTCGTATGCCCCTCCCGAAAGTATTGCCACACCACAGGCACAGAACGTCGAAGTATATTCTGGTGATCGACCCTTGTTGCCTGTAGAATAATATCTACCTACCTCTCGACGCCTGCCGACACCGAACGGGGGATCGATCCGATGACCTTGCCATCTGACGGGATTACCCGCCGCGCCCTACTCCGAGGCGTCGGCGTGACGATGGCCCTCCCCTGGCTGGAGACGCTCCCGTTCGGGAGGAGCGAATCGGGTTCCGGCGCGGCCGGAGCCACACACCCGAAGCGCTTCGCGGCCCTGTTCATGGGCAACGGGATCAGCCCCAAGAATTGGTGGGCGAAAGGCTCCGGGGCGGACATGGAGTTGAGCAAGAGCCTCGCCCCGCTGGCCCCGATGCGGTCTCGGTTGAACGTCGTCTCGGGGTTGTTCAACAAGCACGCGACCGGCGTCGGGATCCACCCCGGCCAGACGGGCAACATCCTGTCGGGGGCATCGCTCCAGAAGGGGGCGGTGCTACGCGGCGGCGTCAGCGTCGATCAAGTCCTCGCGGCGAAGTTGGGAGAGGAGACCGCCCAACCGAGCCTCGTGCTGGGGTGCGAGCAGCCGATCACCGGCTACCACGAGACGAACTTCTCGATGGCGTACAGCTCGCACATCTCCTGGATGGACGCGACCGCGCCGGTGCCGATGGAGGTGTACCCGTCGCTCGCGTTCGACAGCCTGTTCGACAGCCAGGGCACGAAGCGGGCGGTGAGCATTTTGGATCGCGTGAAGGATCAGACCGCGGCGCTCGCGCCGAAGGTCAGCGGCGCGGACAAGGCCAAGCTCGACGAGTACCTGACGAGCGTGCGCGAGGTCGAGAAGCGCGTGTCGGCGACGCGCAGCGCGAAGGACAAGGCCGACGGCAGCGGGAAGCCGGCGTTCGCACTGAAGCGGCCCGACAACGG
>JANXSH010000732.1 GCA_025356615.1 Planctomycetia bacterium
GTACGGCAGGGCGTCCACCATCGCCCCGGCGAGCGTCGGCGAATACTGCACCTCGAGCCTCGTCTGCGGAACCCTACGATCCTTGGGCACGTTGACGGTGATCTTGCCGGAGTCGCCGTCGGAGCGGATGACGCCGGAGAAGGAGTCCATCTTGAGCATGCCGTGGACCTGAGCGGGGAAGGTCATCTGCATGGCGTCGGACTCCTCGTCCGTGACCGCCTTCATGCGGACGATGGCGTGGCCCTCGCCGATCACCTTGACGCGCCAGTCGATGCGCTTCTCGCCGCCTGCGGCCAGTTTCACCTTCTGGTTGGCGTTGCCACCCATGATCGACAACACGCCGCCCTCGACCTCGAGGGTGACGCTCACGTCCTTGTCGGTCTTCAGGTAGTTGTGGACGTTGGCGGACAGGACGACCTCGTCCTTCTGGGTGAAGAAGCGCGGCGCCTGGAGGCGGAGCATGAGGTCTTTCTTCGTCACAACCTCTGCCTCGCCCTGGCCGACCTTGGTGCCGTGGCCGAGCGCCCAGACCTTGATCTTCCATCCGGTGAGTTGCTCGGGCATGGTGAAGCTGACCTCGGCGACGCCGTTCTGGTCCGTCTCGAGTTTGCCCTTCCAGAACGCCGTGTCGGCGAAGTTCCGCCGGACCGTCGGCTCGACGGTGGGCTTCACTGGCTCGCCCCCACCGGGGAAACCTCCCCCTCCGCCGAAGCCGCCCCCTCCGCCGAAGCCGCCCCCTCCGAATCCGCCCATGCCTGAGAACCCACCGCCCTGCATTCCGCCAAATTCCAAAAGATCGTCGCCCAAGTTAGACATGCCGACTTGATTCGGCTGGAGCAAGTTGTCCGAACCTTTTGACAGGCTATGCTCCACTAGGGGGGAGTGGCCGCGACGCCACTTCCAAAAGAATTTCCTGATATCCGAGCCGTTGAAGTTCGACCTGTCGTCGATGTTCGCACCGTTTACGAACTTCTCATCGGCGAGTTGGTTCTGCTCGTCGTCGAGAATGTGGTCGATGGCGCGGTCGTAGACGCTCAGGGCCGTCGTCCCGGCGAAGGGTTTGCCCAAGTAGTCTGTTACCTTGACCTTCACGGTCGCCTTCTGTCCCGGCTTGTACTCCGCAGCCGAGGGCTTCACCTCGACGTTCAGGATTCGATTCTCCGGTGGGACGACGATTTCGCGTATTTCGGTGTGAACTTTGCCCCCATGAATGCACACCGCTTCGACGAAGAAGTTGGGCATGTCCTTCTGGACGACGGTGATCTCTTCGACGACGCTCTTGCCCTTCATTCGGATCACCTTCGGCGACAGGTAGACGCCGTTCGTCGATCGGACGAACAGCAAAACGATGCTGTCGATGGTGTTGGTGTTGATGAGCAATTTAACTTTGTCGCCGGGGGCATACTCCCGTTTGTCGGTTACGAGTTCCAGATCGTTGAACTTGAAGTCGTTGCCGACGACGCCCGCGCCGCGCACCAGGAAGACATATCCCCCCTCGATCGTTTGCTTCTTGGCGTCGGTCAGCTCGAACGACAGGCGATATTGTCCCGCTTGCTTGGCGGTCAATGACTGGTTCGCGTAGCCCTGGTCGTTGGTCTCGACGTTACACGTCTGCACGGCGGTCTCGACCGGCTTGCCGTCCTTGTAACTGAGGCGGTAGAGCGTTAAGACGCCTCTGCCCTTGACGGGCTTCTTGTCCGGCGTCATGCCGCAGAAACTGGCCTTCACGGTGTCGCCGGCCTGGTAGTAGCCGCGATCGACCCACGACGTGACCTGGAAGGGCTTGCGCGAGACGATGACGTTGCCCGTTCCAACGATGGTCTGGCGCGACTCGTCCACGACCTTGGCGGTGATCGTGAAGTTGTGATCCTGGTCGCCATGCAGCTCCTTGGTGGCCGACGTGTCGATCGTGACCTTGACGACGCCGTCGGCACCGATCTCGACCTCCTTCTCGAGGACGATCTCCGGCAAGTCGTCTTCCCAGCGATCCTCTGAAAGGTTCCGCCGGGCGGTGCCCCACTCATGCCAGCCGGGGAACCAGTCGTAGTCCGCCGCGAACCACCAGTAGCCCGCGCCGTAGAGCCAGTCCCACGCCCCGGTCGGATACCAGATGATGTCGTGTCGGGTCCGCGTGACCGTGTACTTGACCTTGGCGCGAGTGACGGGGGCACCGAAGAAATATTTCGCCCGGATCGTCGCCTCGATCTTCTCGCCGAGGCGGACCGACTCTTTGGGTGCCTCGACCTGGACCTCGAACTCGGGCTTCTTGTATTCCTCCACGCGAAAACCCCCGATCACCTCTTGCTTGTCGATTCGGATGGAGTAGACGCCGAGGGTGGCACTTTTTGGCAAGGTCAGATTGCCCTCGAAGCCGCCGTAAGCATCGGTCTTCGAGGACTTCTCGTAGACTTTCTCCTCTTTCGGGTCGTGGATAGTGATCTGGAACGATTTGTTGGCGTGCGTGGAAGTGTTCGCCTGGTCGAACCGGGCATCCCGCACCCACGCCTTGAAATGTACCTTTTGCTCGGGGCGATAGATCGAACGGTCGGTGATCGTGAAGACGCTACTGGAGTCGAACTCGTTGTTGCCGACGTGGTCGTACCAGACATTGGTCAAGCCGAGGTAGGCCAGGCGGTCAGCACCTCCGAAGCCAGCCTTCGGCTTGCGTGCCACGACGAGCCAGTGCATCCGGGCCGATTGTTCTTTCTTGCTCAGGATGACTTGGCCCTCGGCGTCGGTGGTTCGTGTGAAACTCTTCGTCTGCCACTCCTTGCCTGCCTTGACGCGCTCTCGGGGGTGGCCGAAGAACTCGACGGCGGCCTTCTCGATCGGAAGGCCGGTGAGGGCGTCGGCGACGTGGTAATACGTTTTGTCCCCGAGGGACTTCTCGATGAGGACGGTATCGGTGACCCAGACGACGATTCGGCTGATGTTTCCCTTGTCCATCTTAGCTTCGAGGAGGTACGCGCCGGGCTTGACGAGAGGAGTGGTGACGGAGACGCGGTCATCGACGTGTTCGGGCCGGGGTTTCAGGTCGATCGCCCATTTCGCGACTTCTTTACCGACGTAAGCTGGCTCGTAAGCTTGGGCAAGGCGGAGATCGATATTGCAGGCGGTGATGTTCGGTGGCTCGACCTCCAGGCGATCCTTGATGTCGGCCAGGAGCCTTTCGACTTCGAGGACGTTCGCCGTGAACTCGACCTTCTTGCCGTTGCGATAGCGGAAATCGACGACCGGACGAATGCCGGCTGGCGGTGTCACGATCGGCTCGAATCGGCCCCAGTTTCCGACGACCTGGTCCAGGCTGGCCTGGCGTTCCTGCTCCGAGCCGGGGCCATACTCCTTGATGCCCTTCTTCCAGGCGGTCGCCGCCTTGACATATTGCTGGCGCGTCTCGTATTCCTGGGCGAGGGCGTCGCGTGCCGACTCGCCGGAGGCGGACTTGCCCCGCTTGGCGACGCGCTCGTAGATCCTGATCCAGTTGAACTCGTCGGGCAGCGTGAATCGCTGCATGCCGGTGGCGAGTTTGGCGATCGTCTCGGTGTCCTTCAGTGTGTGCAACTGGAAAGCGCCGGTCTTCTTCGGCTCGATGGCTTTGTCGCGTCGGCCCACCACTTCCATTGGCCGGACGCCGAATTGACTGCGGAAGAAGTTGGCGAGGATCATGTCCGCCTCGCTGGCGAGCGTCGGCTGGGTCTCGGTAGCTTTCAGGAGCATCCAGCGCCAGCGTTCGCCGTCACTATCGGCGGCCTCATAGGACTTCGGGACACGGTAGTAGATCGGCTTGCCCTGGTCATCGACCGGAGCGCCTCGGCTGTTGCCGCCGTACCAGTAGCTGTCCTCGTAGTCGGGGAGTTTGCTCAGGTCGGTGAGTTCCTGAAGCTTCCACGCCTCATGGTAGCTGGTGCCCTCGAGGAGGAGCCGAGCGAAGGTCCTGTAGAACCCCGCCACATCGCTCTTTTTCGCGTCCTTGGCGACGAGAGGCATCGCCTGTTTCATGAGTTGCAGCGCGCGGACGCGGTCGTGATGAACGGTGTTGACCAACCTCCCGCCGGGCTTGTTCCCGCGATAGAATTTGCCAGCGACCATGAAGCCGTACCACTCGTTGGAGCCGAACGACTCGGCAGCCTCTTGGAGCAATCGCCAGTTCTTGGGGTGGACGGCGACGACGGCCTCGCGGAAGTCATCGATCTCGTCGGTGCGATGGAGTTTGCGGAGGCACTTCAGAGCGGTCGTCAGGCCAGCGCCGACATTGTCAGCGTCGGCTTTCGGGTCCAGCGCGAGCGTTCGGAGGGTGTTGTAGGCCTTCTTGAAATTGCCGTCCTCGAAGTCCTTGTTCGCCGTCTTTCGCCGTTGTTGTGGCGTGGGAGTGTCCGCCGCCCAGAGGCAGACAGAGGCTACCAGGCAGAGCAAAGCAATACCGACGAGACTCGCGTGGCGCTTTCCGAGCATGAATTCGATCTCCCAAGTCGTGGGGGATTGCAACAGACATCCCGATCACTTTCGGAATCGAATGTTTATCTGTGGAGACGCCATTCGACGAGAAACTTGCGCACGACGAGAGGATGAACCGCAGAGACAGAGAGGCCGAGGCAATTGACAGTCGAGGTCGATACAGGTACCATCACGCTTGATGATGCCATACGAATCCCGATGGAGTCTCACTTGGACGAGCAAGAACTTGGACTACCCGAGCATGGCTCTCCAGCGAGAGGAAATGCCCTCCAAATTCGCCCAACGCGCCGGGCGATTGCTGCAACCGTGGAGCAATCGCTCAGTCCGGACCAGGAGCGGATCTGGGAGCAGGCAGCCGCCTTCTGTGTTCGTCGCCTGCCGACTCTGTGGACCGCTGGGGAGCCGACACGCGAACCAGAGCCGCCCGGTCGTTGGATCGTGCCCATCGTCCTGCGCTACCCAGAGGGACACGAAGGGGTGTTAGGGGAGATGGCCTTCGACGAGCAGCGTCAGGATTTCACCCTGCTGACCGAGAGGGCCGTCCTCTCCGAGCGTGCCCGCGAAGTCGCCGCCTGCCACTCCACCCATGAAGCGATCCCTTCCACTCCTCGCGCAGGCGCGTGAAGACAGTTGCGCCCTTGCCTGCTTACGCATGATCCTTGCCGGACGAGGAACGGTGGTGACGGAAGCGGAGTTGGAGCGGCGCGTCCAGAGGGAGGAAGGCGGTACGGATATCGAAGAATTGGAACGCCTGGCCCGGTCGTTCGGCCTGTTCGCCACTTGCCAGGAGGCAACGGCAGAGCAGATTCGAGATACCCTAAACGCGGGCAGTGATGTCATCGCCTACATCAACCGCGCGGTGTTCGACCTGCGGACGCTGACGACACTCGTCCCCGCCCTCCGCTCCCTGCGCGTCCATGCCGTCGTCCCCACCCGCGTGACGGCCCGACAGATCACATTCCACGATCCACGCCTCCCCGAAGTCGTTTGCAAGACCATCCGCCGTTTCGAGGCGGCGCAACGTCATATGCGATCGGCTTGCCTTGTCCTGCGGTAATGCGAAGGCGTACCAGTTTTGGCAGTTCCTCGAATGGGTGGAACGCCACAACTCGACCATGGAGGAAGACGAATGAACGACTACGATATCAACATCTTCGCTAGTGCGGAGGACGAAGACGGCGTCGGGATTCACTCCCGACGCCGCCTTCTCGTCTATCCCAAGCGCCATCAATCCTCGATCGACAGCTTGATCTCGTCGCTGTTGCCCTTCAGCTCCGGCGCGTACATCGCCGACGCCTTCGCCGGCAACGCGCTGAACTTGCCGGGGATCTCGGCTCGCATGCGGTAGCTCACCGAGTGCTTGCCCAGAGCCAGCCGACGCACGTAGAAGCAGACGCGGTCGTCACGCACCTCCATGTACGCGCCCATGTCGTTGCCGCTGTAGCCCGAACGCACGATCATCGGCTCGAAGCCCGACGCCCGTGGATCCTCGAACAGCAAATACTCGTAGTCGTTCTTGCTGTCGATCTCCAACTCGACCTCCACGAGGTCGCCGCTCTTCAGCATCGACCCCGAGGCCAGCTCGACCCGCTTGTACTTCTCGACCTTGCGGTCGGCCACCTGGCCGCGCGATCCGGGCACCTTCTCCTTGGCATCCTTCACGCGCTCCAGCTTGTAATACTTCCGGTTCACCTTCACCTCGAGGCCGGCCTTCGTGATGAAATCCTCCAGCGTGAAGTTCGTCAGGTAGGCGTTGAAGTACACCGGGCCGGTGCCCTTCCGCTTGATCTCGACGACGTGCGCGCCGTCCGTGACCGCCTCGCCCTCCAGCATCAGCTTGTTGTCGAAGCTGAAGAGGTTCTTCGCGTCGATCTTCACCTCCTTGTGCTTCTTGCCGTCGAGGTAGACCTCGACGGTCATGTCCGGCTTGTCCTCGCCGGACGCCTTGATGTAGTCCGCCATCGCCTCGACGCAGATCGCCGTGTCGCGCGTGCTACGCCAGTAAGTCGCGTGCTTGCGATTCGCGAGCAGGAACTTGACCAGCCCGGCGGCCTTCGTATCTTTCGGATTCGTCTTGGACAACAGTTTGAGGTAGTAGGCGTTCGCCTCGATCTCACTGCCGTACCAATACCACCACGCACTACTAGCGGGCAGTTTGAGGTACGCCGTTTGGTTTTCCTTATCCTCGACGACGAACTGCGAGATGTTCTCGAGGATCATGTCGAGCTTCTTCACCTGCTTCTCCTTGTGCAGCGCCAGGCCGTACATCGCCTTGGCGTAGACCGCCAGGTGAGTCCGGTCGCGGTACAGGAACTCGCGCATGTCGTCGTTGCCCTTGTCCGCGTCGCGCAGGATCATGTAGACCATCGCGTCGAGGTCGTCGGCATGTTCCTTGTACGGGACCAGCTTGCCGGGCGCGTTCTTTATCATCTGCACCTGCTG
>JANXSH010000775.1 GCA_025356615.1 Planctomycetia bacterium
CTACAGTCGTGACGGCAAGTCGAAAGCGAACGTGCGCGTGGCCGACCCCTCGACGCCGGTGACGATCGTGCTGGGAGCGGCTAAGAAGTAGTGTGGGCTTCGTCTTCCGCCCTCGCCCGCTCTACCCCTTCGCTCGGCACCACCGGCACTATCGCTAAAGTCGCCACTTCTTCCCGTCCGATACCTTTCATGGGGGATTCGAGCTTACCCGTCTGGATCGATCGATTCAGGTGGCGAGAGCTTCTCGCCTTCGCACGAGCGGGGGCACGGGATGAGGGGGAACGGACGAATGCGAAAGATACGATGCCTACTGATGATGGCGGCGGTCATCGCCATCCCAGTCGGGCTGGGCGGGTGTATGCCCCTATCGATGGGGATCTTCACCCCGGTCCCGGTGCCGCCCTGGGTCACGGAGCGGATGGAAGAGAAGTATTGTCATAAAAATGACTGGCGGACGCCGATCTTGCCGCCTATCAAGAAGGGCGCGGAACTGCCCCGGTGCGAAGACCCGCCGGACGAGGCCAGGGTTCTGCGGGCGATGCCGAAGGTGGCTCGCGGTGTGCCGTACTTCTACGAGGAGCATCGGGACAACACTCAGGTCGTGACCGAGTTGATGGTCGATAAGATCGATCCGCCGCGGTTCTTCCCGCTGATCGGCCTGGCCCAGTTGCATCACTGCCACTGGAAATGCACGATCTATTACACCGAGACCATCGAATCGGGGTATCCATTCCCCTACCAATGTGTCCGTCCACGGGTCCAGGTCATCTACATCGACCTCGACCACCTGCACCTGTGTTCAGGAGGCGGCCCGGAGGCGGAGCAATCCATCCGGCGTGACCTCAGCGGACCTTGAACCTCCCCGAGCGACCGGCTGGCAGTCTGGATGCCGACCGGTCGCTCACCCGTACCGCTTTTCGTCTACTCACCTTCCCCTACCATCCCGCCGCTTGCCGCCTCGCCCTCGGCACCCACCGTCGAGGCCGGGATGGGACCGTCTCGAACAGGAGTTCCCGATGATGACTCGCCTGATCCAGCGCACGGCCCTCCGCCTGCTCTCGGCAGGGGCGTTCTCGTTTTGTAGCTTGACGCTCGTCTCTACCCTGCCGGCCGATCCGGGCGTCGGGTCGGCCCTCGCCGGAGTGGGGCAGGTTCGCCACGAGGCGATCAAGGTCGAACTCGCCCTGTTGAGCGATTCGAGCGCGTATGCCCAACCCCTGACCGTTCGCGCCCAGGCGAACGGCGTCGAAATCCAGGGCACCGTCGCCTCGGAAGCCGTCCGCCAGCACATCATCCAGTTGGCCCGGCGGAACAGCTACTCGCCGATCCTCGACAAGATCGCGGTCGTGGGAGCCGTCTCCCAGGAGATGGCCCCCCTCGTCCAGACGGCCCACACGCGCCTCGTCCGGGAGTTGGGTGCCCAGGCCGACGCCATCAAGATCCAGGTCGAGTCCGGCAAGCTGAGGCTCACCGGCAAGGTCCGCTCGGTGGAAGACAAGCTCCACGCGAGCCGAACGCTTCGAGGGCTGCCCGGATGCGGGGGTTTGGTCAACCAACTGGAAGTGAAGGCCGACTCGGGTCCGTCGTTCACCCTCGTGACCCACGCGACCGAGGAGCCTGAAGTCGCCCCCGACGCGCCCCTCGAGTTTACCGGCCCGGTGATGGAAACCCCGGCGGAGGACGCCCCGCCGATCGCGCCGAAGGTGCCGCCCCGAGCGCACTCGATTCCCACGCTCCCTTCGGGGCTGCCGGCGAGTCGAGTCATGAGCGTGCAGGTCGATTCCGTGGACCACGGGAAGAACCAGTCCCATACGGTCCTGTACGTCGTGCCGACGGGCAGTGCGTGCAAGACCTGTCCGACCGTCCAGAAATCTGCCCCCGTCGAAGCCGCCGAGAGGCAGAGCATCTGGGGTCGGTTGCGCCCGGAATCCCGTCCGGAGATCGTGCCGCATCGCCCGTCGGTGCGTGTGCCCGCCGCAGAGGCCACTCCCGTCGAGTCGGAAACCCCTGCCGTCACTCAGGGGTCGGCGACGAATACGGTCTGGCCTCCCGCCCATCGGACCGTTCCGGTTACGACGCCAGCTCCCGCTGGAACCTTGTACCAGAGTCGCCCCCTGGGGAATCTGACCCGACCGAAGGTCGTGCCCCAACCGGCTTCGACCGCCC
>JANXSH010001345.1 GCA_025356615.1 Planctomycetia bacterium
GTCTCCGCGTTGCGCCGCCACTCCACCATCTCACCGGCCCGTCGGCTGCCCTAGCATGTGGACGACCGAACCGGGCACTCTCTCCGGCGCGATCGGGGCGGGCGGAGGCGGCGGAAGCGGCAACTCCTCGCGCGGGTCGCCCAACTCAGGGACAACGGATCGGCCCTTGATGTAATTCTTGCTCGTCAGCAACGGGTCGGGCAACGGCTTGTCGCGGACCGCAGGCTTGTGGCAGCCGACGAATCCGACCAGGGCGACGAGCAACAGCGGCGTGAGCAAGATGTGTCGCATAATCGACCTCGGTCTCGAGACGGCACCGGGAAACACAAACAGACCCTAGCATTCATCGTCGCGGTGGGTCGGCCATCTTGAGTGCGAGGACTCGAGGTTTGCCCCTTATCGGCGTGGCAATCGCTACCGCCAGCCACAGCGTCAAAGTGAGATCACTGGTCCGAAGTGTTCGGCGAGGGCGTTCTGATGCCGGGGACGGAGGTCGTTGCGGGCCGAGTGGAGGCGTTCCAGCTTGCCCAGATTTCCGGCGCGGGCCACAAGCCTTCGTCCGGTTGACGTTGGCGCGACGGACAGGACCGGCACTCAGGAGACGAGTGGAGCATCGGTTCGGGTACTCTCCATCGAATCAGCCGGGTTGCTCAACAAACGCTCGATCGGCACCTGGTCGTTGAACCCGGCGCGGAGGAACGAGTCGTTCGCGGTGTTCTCCAGCAGGCGACGCACGAGGTACGCCATGCCAGGCAGGAGGTCGCCGTAGGGGGTGTACACACGCACCCGCTGGCCCATGCGCGAAAGTACCTCCTTGATCGGGTCGGCCATGCCGTAGAGCATCTGGATCTCCATCGCGCTGGGCGGCACCCCCGTCACGCGGGCCAGGGCCATTGCGTAAGACAGGTTGCGGATATTGTGGCTGGCGAAGGCGGGACGCAACCAGCGGCGATTCTCCAGGAGGAATCGCGTCGATCGCTCATACGCCGCGTCGCTCTCCCACTTGCGGGACCAGACCGGGACGGGCCAGCCCAGTTGCGTCGCCATGATCGTCTCGTAGTCCCAGTACGCCCCCTTGACCAGCCTCACCGAGACGCAGGTTCCCCGCCGCGCGGCCCAGTCGCGCAGTCGCCCGAGGTCGTTTTCGGTGTCCCGGAGGTACGCCTGGAGCGCGATGCCGGCGTGCGGCCAGTCGCGGAAGGCGGGTTCGTCGAGGATCTCCTCGAAGATTTGGATCGTCGTGTCCTTGAAGGCGTATTGCTCCATGTCGAAGTTGACGAACGCCCCCCGGTCGCGCGCCTCGCGCAGGACCGGCCGCAGCCGTTCGCGGACGCATCGGCTCGTGCCGTCGGGGTCGATCGGGTCGAACTGGCTGTACAGGGCCGACAACTTGACGGAGACGTTGACGCGCGGGAGGGGGCCGAGGTCGTCGCGGTCGATGAGGTCGCACGCGGGCATCCGCCCGACCTCCTCGCTCAGGCCGCGAATGAGTCCGAGATACTCCGCCTGGGCCTTCTCGGCCTCTTCTTCGGTGATCGTCGCCTCGCCGAGCAGATCGACCGTGAAGGTCTGCGACTTTCGGCGCAGGCGGCGGACGGCCTCGACGGCCTCATCGACGTTGCTGCCGGCGATGAACTTGCGGGCCAGTCGCCGCGTGGACCACCGGACGACCCCCGAAAGCAGGCCGCCGAGCGGCCCGGCCCCCGGCAAGAGGCGCAACCCCAGTCGGACGCTCCAGGGGAGCCGATCGCGGACCTCGCCGAAGTATTCGCGGAGGTGGCGGACGATCGATTCGGGCGTCTCGAGTTGCGGCAAGACATCGACGAAGCGGAACATCTGCACCTTGACCGCCTCGTCGCCCATACTCAGTGCCATGAGCTGGTCGTCCCACCACGTCGGGCCGAGCGGCATCGGGCGAAACTGGCTCACGCGGGCGAAGACCTCTTGCCCGATACGCCGGGTGAGTCCCTCGAGCCGATCCTCCGAAGGCATGATCCGGTCCTCGATTCCTTGTTACCGATCGCTCTCATCCTATTATACACCGGCCCGGTAGGAAGCTCAGGAGCGGCCCTGTTGCGGCGCTCCAACTCAGCGCGTGTAGACTCCGCGCGGTTGAGAGTGGCACGGGAGGAAAGAAGCCCGACGCGCCAGCGAGGGAAACAGTCACTTCCTCTGCCGTGCTTTCCCTCCCTCGCTGGCGCGTCGGGCTTCCTCACACCGGCCATTGCCATCCGCGTCCAGTATAGGTCCGGTTTCCAACCGGACATTTGCATCCCGTCCGGTTGGAGACCGGACCTACGAAGCCCGTCCGGTTGGAGACCGGACCTACATCCCTTTTTTCCCCAGCCTCTCAGCCAATAGGGCGGGCCGCCGTTTCTTCACACGAGCCTGGGGCAATGACCTCGGTTTCGTTTCTCTATGTCTATCTGCATAACCATCCCCGATCCTTGCTTCCTATCCCGTCGTTGATTTGTTTGACTGTTCGCTCGTCACGGCATAGAGTTGAACAATCACCGGAATTGGGACTCGGGAGACCGTTTCATGATTGGACGCACACTATCGAGTTGGGGACGATTGCTCGGCCTGGGAAAGACTCAACCCTCGGCTGAGGAGGAGCGGCGACTCTGGGGGCGACTCCCCTGTGATGTCCACACGACCTGCAAGCCGACTCGAAACCGGGGGGCGGACGATATCCTCGCGCGCGTAACGAACATTTCGATGGGCGGTGCCTGCATCCAGCTCCCGATGGCGGTTCCTTTGGGGGATCTGTTCAGCCTGCACTTGCCCGGCCCCAAAGGGGAAAGTTCGGACCTCCTGGCCTGCGCAGTGCGGTGCGATCAGATCGACCAGACGACCTGGGTGATCGGTTGCACGTTCGCGAGTCCTCTCAACGCCCAGGATCTCCTGCGATTCGACGCGGTGGCCAGTGAATTCGCCCCTTCGGAACGTAGGAATTGGGAGCGATTCCCCTGTCAGGCGCGGGCCTTCTATCAAATCGTTCGCGCCCCCGAAGCCCTCGATAGGTTTCCGGCGATCATCGTCAACATCTCGGGAGGTGGCCTGGCCCTCCAACCCGATCAACTCCTCGAAGTCGGCGACCTCCTCAGCGTCGATCTGTTTCACGGCGAGGAACACATCCTGACGGCCCTCTCCAGTGTCGTGCGATCGTACCGG
>JANXSH010000860.1 GCA_025356615.1 Planctomycetia bacterium
TTCCAGTTATCGAATCGTTCGAGTAACAGCAGATCGGCCCAGATACCCTGTTTTCGTTCGCGTGGGTCGTCCCTTCCCCGGAAGTAGACGCCAAAGCCACCAGTCCATTTCTCCTGAGAGATCGTCATTTCGAGGTCGAACCCCAGCGCCTCGACGTTTGCAAGTTCGAAGATTGCCTGGCTCGACGAAATGATCGAGAATAGCCGTCTGTCTGGATCATGAAATCGGATTGCGTTTGGCTCCTTGTCCGGCCAGAGGATCTCGATGGGCGGCTTTACGAGGAGGGGGTACCAGACGCCTGGCTCGAAGACGACAGGCTTCTCTCCCTCTGGATCAGGCTTGGGCGCGAGTACAAAGCCTCCCAGCGCCCCCCAGCCGATCAGCGACGCAGCGATAGCGACCGCAACACCGCAGGCGACCAGCCACCGCCGCTTCTTCCGCATCGGTTGTGAGGGCGTCGGGGCCAGCACCGGCTCATCATGCGAGGGCAGTCGGGGGGCCGGCTCGTTTCGAGGGGTCGGCCTCCCTGGGTCTTCCGTCGAGATCATCTCTTCGATTCGCGAATCCTCGACTTGCTCGCCGACGAGCTGCTCGAGTTGATACCCCTGAGTAAACGTCAGCAGAATCGAGGCCACCTCCCCCGGTGAGGCGATCCGGTCCTTGGGATCCTTGACGAGCATCCGGTCGATCAGCGCGAGCAACTCGTCCGGCATCTCGGGCCGATGTTTGCGGAGAGGCGGGATCGGCTCCGACTGATGCGCCTGGACCTTCTTGTAGAAGTTGTCGAAACTCGGCCCGCTGAAGGGCGGCTTGCCTGCGAACAGGGCGTAGAGTGTGCAGCCGAGGCTATAGATGTCGGCGCGGGTGTCCACTTTGTGACTGTCGATGGTTTGTTCAGGGGCGATGAAGTCGCCCGTGCCCATCACGAAGCCGGAGGCTGTGAGGTGGTCCTCGTCCTGAGACGATGTGCGAAACCCCGCGAGGCCAAAGTCCAGCACACGCAAGACGCCGTCTTCGCCCAACAACAGGTTGGACGGCTTGATGTCGCGGTGAACGAGGCTGTGTTCCTGGAGGCAAGCGAGGGCGAGGGCGACCTGTCGGCCCATCTCGCAGACATCGGAGATGCCGAGCGGAGAGCGCTCCCGGAGCAGCCGGGCGAGGTCGTTCCCCCGGATGTACTCCATGACCAAGTAATGGCAGCCCTTGTCGTTGCCGGCATCCGTCGCGGAGATGATGTTGGGATGGCGGAGTTTGCCGATGGCCGCCATCTCCTGCTCGAAGCGGGCGATGGCGCTCGCGTTGGCCCGATTCCAGGGTGGCAGTGTCTTGAGGGCGACGAGTTTGCCGAGGCGGACGTGTCGCGCGAGGTAGACGCAGCCCATTCCGCCTTTGCCGATCTTCGATACGAGAGTGTAAGGTCCGAGCGTGTCGAACGGTAGACTCAGATCGTTCGCAAGGGGGGACGGCGTCTTCACGGGGGCACCGTGGGGGGAAGAAGGATCGCTTCAGTGTAAACTAACAGTGGAGTCGAGCGAGGGCAAGGGAATAGTAAGAAATATTGTTGGCCTTTCGGTCTGGGCTGAGAGGGAGCCTCTTCCGCCGATCCGGAGACCGATCCGCACGATTTCATTCCTTACCCCCTTGTCAGGCTCGTCGCGCTCTGGCATGATAGAGTGATACGACCCGCCTTCCTTCCCATTGCACCCTCGTCCCGCACGCGAGGCACTCTCCATGCGTAGCTTCCGAGTGACGCCCCTGGTCCTCTTGTTCGGTCTGTTCGTCCCCTGGTTCGCTCGCTCCGAGCCGGCCAAGGACAAGGCACCGGCTGGCCCGGTCAGCTATTACCGCGAGATCCGGCCCATCCTCCAGCAGCATTGCCAGGGCTGCCATCAGCCCGCCAAGCCGCTCGGAGGCTACGTCATGACGACGTTCCAGGCCCTCCTCCAGCCGGGGGATACCGGCAAGGCGAGCGTCGTCCCCAAACAGGCCGACAAGAGCGTCCTCATCGAGCGTATCTTGCTGCCCAAGGGTCACAAGGAGGCCATGCCCAAGGACAAGGATCCCCTCCTCGCCGCCGACGTGGACAAGATCCGCCGGTGGGTCAGCGAGGGGGCCACCGACGACACCCCGAAAACCGTTCAGGACGTGATCGACGACAAGCATCCGCCCCTCTACAAGCTGCCGCCGACGATCACGTCGATCGACTTCTCGCCCGATGGCACGCTCCTCGCCGTCGCGGGCCATCACGAGGTTTTGCTGCACAAGGCCGACGGCTCGGCCCTCGTCGGCCGGCTCATCGGCCTGAGCGAGCGCATCCAGGCGATCCGGTTCTCCCCCGACGGGAAGTCGCTCGCCGTCGCGGGCGGGTCGCCGGCCCGCTTCGGCGAGATCCAGATTTGGAAGATCGATAAGAAGAACCGCCTCGAACTGTCCGTGCCCATCACGTTCGACACCCTTTACGGCATCAGTTGGTCGCCGGACGGCACTAAGGTCGCCTTCGGCTGTGCCGACAACTCCATCCGGGCCATCGACGCGGCGACCGGCAAGCAGGTTCTCTTCCAACTGGCGCACAGCGACCTCGTTTTGGGGACCGCCTTCACCCAGGACAACGAAAACGTCCTGAGCATCAGCCGAGACATGTCGATGAAGTTGACCGAGGTCAAGACCCAGCGCTTCGTGGACAACGTCACGAGCATCACGCCCGGCGCGCTCAAGGGTGGGCTTCTCGCGATCGACCGCCGCCCCCAGGCCAAGCGGACCATCATCAAGGGCATCGACGGGGCCGACAAGGTCTACGACGAGGTCGTCATGGGCGGAGCCGACGGCATCCCCCGGCTCTACAAGGTCCACCGCACGGTCACGCGGACCATCGGCGACGACAACAACCGGGTCCGCGTCTACGCCGGTCTGTCCGGGCGCATCTTCTCGATGCGATTCAACAAAGAAGGGACTCGTTTCGCCGCCGGCACCAGCCTCGACGGCAAGGGCGAGGTCCGCATCTACGAGACCGACTCGGCCAAGCTCATCAGCAAGCAAGACGCAACCGGCCCGGTCTTCGCGCTCGCGTACCACCCCGCCGGCAAAGTGGTCGCCGCCGCCGGGTTCGACGGCAAGGTTCGCCTGCTCGACGCCGACTCGGGCAAGGTCGTGAAGGAATTCGTGCCCGTCCCGCTGGTCGCCGCACCTGCCAAGAAGCCCGGCCCTAAAGGACCGGGCTAAAAACCAAAGCCCCGTGAACGGGGCTAAATGCAGGGTATCGCATTCAGGCTCAGCCCCGTTTACGGGGCTTTGGTTC
>JANXSH010000861.1 GCA_025356615.1 Planctomycetia bacterium
AGAGCCTGGGGAAGGCTTTCTGCTGCGCGCGGACCCAGTCGAACCCGACGCGAACGGCCTCCGCCACCTCGGGGGCATGATGAGTGACGGCGTGCATCGCGCGGACCCAGGCACCCGGCTCCTGGGGTGGCAGTACCAAGCACCATTTGGCGTCCTGGCCGAGGTGGCCCTCTACGCCCGGAGTGCGACCGATCAGGGTGGGTACGCGATGGCACATGGCTTCCATCGCCGGGAGAGGCACTTGCCCGGAGGTCAACCCTGGGGCCAGGCAGGCCGCCGCGCCGGCAATCAGGGCACTGTGTTCCCGTGGAGTGAGGTCAGGTAGCACATGAAGGTTTTCGCCGTGTCGCAGTCCTGCTCGCTTGGCCGCCCTTCGCAGGGCGTCGTGATAGGTCGCTATGCCCGCAGGCTGGCGGACCTGCGCCTGGTGCCCCAGCAGCACGAGGGGCAGAATGGGATCCCCCCGGAGCTTCTGCTGCTCGAGCACGCGGCACAGCGTGATCAGGTTCTCCTCGGGGTCGAAGTTACCCACATGGACCCAGTAGGAGCCTTGCTCCAGGCCGAACCTCCTCGAGACGAGAAGCACCTCGTCAGGCCCAATCGGCTCGACCGGAAGCGGCACGAGCGGCAGGACGTAGCTTCGATGCGGGTCGAACCCGTGGCGACGGATGGCCTCGCCACGCGACCACTCCGACGGGTGGACGCTCGCCACCCCGGCCGCAGCCAGATGTTGCCAGTGCGTGACCAGTGCGGGGGCATCTTCGCCGAAGTAACCTTGCTCGTCGTGTGGCATTCCGTGGCCGACGAACAGCAACGACTGACGCGACACGTCGGGACTCGGAAGGATTTCCGGCGCGTAAACCAGCACGCCGACGGGATCGACCGAAGGCGAAATCGATCGACGGGGCGGCACGATTGTAGGCGGGTGAGCCGGTGGCGGTGCCTCCAGCTCCGTTTGCCACCAATTCTTGTCTGGAACCCCGACCGGGAGGACGTAGTTCCTGGCGGCCAGATGTCGAATGCCGGGGAGGCTCCGAACCCAGCGCGGCATCCTCTGCGTTACCCCGGTGTGTTTTGGGAGGAGCGAGCGTTGGGTGACTGCCCCTCGGAGGTAGAGCAACGGGATCAGTCCGCAATCGACCAGTGACGACGCACCCCTACCGAGCCGACGGGCGACAGAGGCCCAGCGGTGAAGTTTCGCTGGACAGACAGAGTCTGCTTCAGGAATCTCCTCCGGGCCGTCTTCGGGGGTGTTCTCCAGACCACCAAGAAGGAAGGGCAAGAGTTCGGCTCGCCCTGCGCCTGTAGTCGAACCCGGTGAGAGCGAGGAAGCCGCGTGGCTGGGGAGACCCAGCCACCCGCGAAGGGTCTCATACTCCTGCCGCGCCGGGGATGGTGGCAGAAGGGGCGTGACCGGCACGCATCCGCCCGCCGCCGATGGCAGGGTCGGCGACTCCCCGTCGAGAGGGGCGAACGAGGCCGAAGGGGGCCGCTCCCCGGCATAGGTGGGAGTAGACAGCACCTGGCCGAGAAGCCGGTCGCGCCAGAGCCGTTCGTTATACCCTTCCAGGAACGGGCCGAGGATCTTGCCCTGGGCGGCACGGATGCGGTCGGCCAGATCTTCATCCCCCCGGAGCAGGCGCAGCACCTTGTCGCGGGCCTCCCCCTCGGTGTCGCACGCACCGGGCTGGTCCGTGCCGCCGAACGTCTCCATCAGGCCACCCCGCAGGAACACGACGGGCATCCCGAAGATGATCGCCTCGAGGGGGTGGTAGTGAATGTGGCGCGGCTCGCGGCTGTGGTAGTACATCACGCGGAAGTTGCGCATCCAGGTCGTGAAGAGTTGCTCCGAGACGAACCCGGAGACGCACGGATCGGCGACGGCCTCCGGCTGGTCGCCCGCGACCCAGTGCGGCACGTCGCCGAACACCTTCTTGAACTGGTCGTAGATCAGACCGTAGTAGAACGCCGACGACTTGATGGAGGGGCAGACGAACAGCAGACGCGGGTCACTGCCCGTCCAGGTGCCTTCCTGCCTCCAGGTGTAGTCGGGGATTCCGACGGGCAAGGTCAGGGCACCCCGACGGAGCAGGGGGCTTTCGTGAGTGGCGATCTCGTCGTAGCAGCAGGCCAGCCAGTAGCGGTGATGGTACTGGCAAACCAAGCGATAGAACCGATCGGGATCCTTCCCTCCGAGGTGACTACAATAGTCCGCAGGATGCTCGCGGCCGAACACGCGGGTCAGGATTCGCCCCTTGTAGTCCCGCATGAGCTGGTAGTTGGGTGTCGGCCAGGCAGGGCAGATGACGGCCGAGAAGTAGGTGTTGAGGATCTCGGCGATGGCGGGCGTGAAGGGTTGCTGGTAGAAATCGTGGCTGTTGAGGATCTCGAGCGCCCACACGGGCAGAGTGCTTTCCGCGTCGTCGGAGAAGTCGCTGCTGCCGCTGCGAAAGTCCGTGTCGGGCACCTTCTTACAGGTGTAGATCTCCAGCCCCAGCCGCCGCATGAGGGGAACCTCGGAGTCGTGCAGCGTCGTGTGATTGATGAGCCAGGCGACGCGCCGTTCGCGGGGCTTCGGGCCGAGTACCCGCCGGTGGACGCAGGCCCCTGGGTTGAGCCAGGTTCCGGCCGCTTCGGCGAACAGAGTTCGGTAGTCTTGGACCACGTCGGCCATGCTCCGCGACGGCGGCAGACCTCTAGGGATCTTGTCGCATCTCATAATCTGCTCGGTGAGATCGAGTGACCCCTCCAGCGCGGAGTTAGTCAAGACGAGCCGGGGCAATCCCACGGAAGACGTTATGAGATCCACCGTCGAGGGGCCGGTGAGACCCGCCGACTTCCCTAGGAGTCCCACGGCATGGGACACGATGGCGTAGCAGTCCTCTGCGGAGACGGCGGGGAGTTCGTGCAAAAAGGTTCTCGAGGCTTCCGACATTTCCTCGCCTAACCAGTCCTCGTTGTACACCGGATCGATGTTCGGCCCCAAGGATACCAGGCTGATCCGTTCGCCCCCCCGGCCCTCCACGAGGGCCAATGCTTTGAGCGTCTCGACCGCGCGGAGCTGCGGGTCGCGCCCATTTTCGCAAACCAAATAGCGTTCGGGAAGGCCATACTTCGCCCGGATGGCCTCTAGCCCCGACGGGACGACCGGAGGACTGACCGCTTCCGCCACCACACGGGTCTTCGACTCGGCGACGCCGTAGCGTTCGACCGCGTGACGGCGCAACTCCTCGGTCGGGAAGACGACCAACTGGGCGACCGACAGGACGTAAGCGATGTCGCGGCGCGTGATGTCGCCGAACGCCCCGTACTCCCCGTCGTCGTGGGCGAACGAAGAGACCCGGACCACGACGGGCGCGGCGCAACCGAGGACGGCACCGACCGGCATGGTGCGATACGGTTGAGGCACGAAAAGGACATCGTGGGCCGCGCTGGGGCCGACAAGGAGTGTTCGTAGATCCTCCTGGCTCGCCAGTGGGAGTAGCCCCTTCTTCGGCCTCTGGTCCTGCTCGGGAAGAACGGTCAGCCTTTCAGTTGCCCAGGGGAGTACGCCCCCGGCGGCGTCTTCGCGACGGGCGAGGATCTCGTAGTCTCCCGCTTCTGCCGCCCCGAGGTGTCGTGCGAACTGAACGGCGAAGGGATCCGTGGCTTCGGCCTGCTGGTAGGGGACGAACACGACCAGGCGCTGTGAAGTCATCACCATTTGTACTCTGACTGGGGCGAGGGTGCGTGGAATAGGGGCTTCGGATCGTCCTCGATCTAACAGAACCCGGCCCATCGGGCAAGGCGGTTTTTCATTCCGCCAGACTTCCGGCCCGGCTTGATTCCTGGCCCCGTTCCGTGTATGTTCTTCACACTTCACCGAGACGGCCTACTCGACTCTCTCTTGGCTCTTCCCTCAACTCCCCTTTGGGGTCTCTCGGATGACTCATTCCACCCTGGAATTCACCCGGTTGAAGCCTGCCGACGATGCTGCCCTGGCGGACTTCTTCGCCTCGCTGTCCGCCGGTGGGGACGACCGATTCTTCCACCCGCATCCGTTCACGCTCGCCGAGGCGGTTCGCGTCTGCCGCCTCGTCGGTCGCGACCTCTACCTCGTCGCCTCACGCGGGGGCCGGATCCTCGCCTACGGCATGCTCCGCGGCTGGGATGAAGGATATGTCGTCCCGAGCCTGGGCGTCGCCGTCCGCCCCGAGGCGCGCGGCACGGGACTGGCGAGGGCGTTCATGACCTACCTCCACGCCGCCGCCCGAGATCAGGGCGCACCTCGGGTCCGCCTCAAGGTCTACCCCACGAACCACGCCGCCCGCCGACTCTACGAATCCCTCGGCTACCAGTGGCAGCCGGGGGCCGACGAGCAACTCGTCGGGCTGTGCGAGTTGGCATCCCCTCGCGCCGCCTGAAACAAGACCTATTTGCACGAATGACCAGCGTCCATTCCTCTCGAGAGGTTATCCCGGCATGTCCACCCACCGCATTCCCGTTGCCTCCGTCGATCTCAGCGGCAATGAAGAACGCTACGCGCTCGACGCCATCCGTAGCACATGGATCTCGTCCACGGGTGCTTACTTGGACCGTTTCGAGAGCGAATTCGCCGCCTTGTGTGACACACGATCCGCTCTGGCGGTGTGCAACGGGACGGTCGCCCTCCACCTCGCCTTGCTCGGCCTGGATGTCCGCCCCGGCGACGAGGTGATCGTCCCGTCATTGACCTATGTGGCGACCGCCAACGCGGTGCGCTACGTCGGGGCCGAGCCGGTCTTCGTCGATGTCGATCCGCAGACGTGGTGCATGGACCCCCGCCGGGTCGAAGAGGCCATCACCCGCCGGACGCGCGGCATCATCCCGGTGCATCTCCTGGGCCATCCCGCCGACATGGACCCGATCAACCACATCGGCGCGGTCAACGGCCTCTGGGTCGTCGAGGACGCCGCCGAGGCGACTCTCGCCCGCTACAAGGGCAAGGTCGTCGGCGGACTCAGCGACCTCGCGACGTTCTCCTTCTTCGGCAACAAGATGTTCACCTGCGGCGAGGGCGGTGCGGTCACGGTCAATGACGCCCGATTGGCCAAACGGATGCGTATCCTCCGGGGCCAGGGCATGGACCCGCAGCGTCGCTACTACTTCCCCGTGACCGGCTACAACTTCCGCTTGACCAACCTCGCCTGCGCCATTTTGTGCGCCCAACTCGAGCGCCGGGAGCAGATCCTCCAGGCGAGGCGACGGATCTACGAGGTCTACAACGCGCTGCTCTCGGCGGTCCCCGGCGTCACGCTCCAGCCGGTGGCCCCGTGGGCCGAGTTGTCCCCCTGGATGTACGCCTGTCGGATCGAGCCGGACCAGTTCGGATGCACCCGCGACCAGCTCATCGGCTACCTCGCCGAGCAGCAGATCGAGACGCGCCCGATGTTCGTCCCGCTGCACGGCCTGCCTCCTTTCCGCGAGGAGTCGAGCAAGCGCGGCGAGGTGCTGCCTGTTACCGACGCGATCAGCTCGACCGCCATCATGCTCCCGACGTACAACCAACTCACCGAAGCGGACCAGCACCGCATCGTCGAGACGATCGCACAGGCGGGCAAGTCGTCTCTGCGAACAACGGGCGTGAGCCGTCGCGTTGCGTGAAGGGGCGTTTTCCTACTTCTACTGTAACGGATCGCTCAGGCAGATGAAAAGACCCCCCCTGACTAACACCCAGGCATGGAAGGGGATTCGAGTACGTCCCTGCGAAGACCCCACCCCCCAACCCCCTCCCCTAAAAGGGAGGGGGAGCCGGAGGCATGTCTGAGAGCGTGAAGTCTCCCACGGCCCGTCTTGCTCCCCCTCCCTTTTAGGGGAGGGGCTGGGGGGTGGGGTCGGCCTCTCACCGGCTTCACCTTTCCCTTGCGTAGATACCAATGGTAGACGCGAGTAAGGTGCCGATCCCCTTCCCGTGTACCCAACTCGTTGCCCAGTCTCGATCTCGATATCGGCACCTCCAGGTCGAGAGCGTCGTCGTATTGCAAAATGCACGACGCCCCTTGCATTATGCCCGATCTCGAGTGCTTCGGCCAGTGGCTCTCGAATCGTAACTCGATTCCGATCAAGCGCTTCGGTCGTCGTGCCTACTTCTGGCATGGCTTCTGCAAAGCATGTCCACAACTAACCCTGCGAGGAGTCGTTTCATGGAACCGCAAGACTTGTCGATCTGGCTGCCCGCGATGCTCGGGCTGGGTCTACTCGCCCTCGCCCTGATGGTCGCGTTCGTCCACTTCTGCGACCGCGTTTGAAGGAGGCCGGGATGATCTGGATCACTGCCGTCGTGACGGTGCTACTGCTCGCCTACCTTCTGGTCGCGCTGTTGCGGCCCGAATGGTTTTGAAACCCAGGAGAGAATCGATGTCGGACCCCGCTTGGCTGGAATTCGTGAAGATCGTCGCCCTCGTCGTGTCCGTCTGGTTCGGCCTCATCGGCTGGACGCTATTCCGTTCGGCGACTGTCCAGCGAGAGTGAGGGTTCGTGGCGAGCGGGGGGTATCAATTCCCTGAATGCGGCCTCGAACTCGAACACAGGGGGTTTATACCCCGCGCTTGCCCTTCATCAGGAGTGTCTCATGTGGCTTCTTCCGCTGTCGATCGTTGGCCTCGCGGCGATGCTGTCGGTCCCACTTGGCCGAATCATGGCCCGGATCCTCGACCGGCGCGAGGCCGGTAATCGCGTCGAGCGCCTCCTCGACACCGGGCCGCAGGACTGGAAGCGCTACTGCTTCGCGATGCTCGCGTTCAACGCGGCCGCCTTCGCCGTTGGGTTCGTCACGCTCTCGCTACAGCCGCTCAACCCGGAATTTCTCAACCCCGATGGCAAGGGGATGTTGTCCCCGGTGACGATCTTCAACACCGCCTGCTCGTTCGTGAGCAACACGAACCTCCAACACTATTCCGGCGAAGTCCACATCTCCTACGGGACCGTGCTGTTCTTCACCTGCTGGAAGAACTTCATCACCCCCGCCATCGGCCTCGCCGCCCTCTTGGCCGTGATTCGCGGGTTGCGCGGCGATCCTAACCTGGGCAACTTCTACCTCGACGTGTGGCGCGGCGTCCTCTACGTCTTCCTGCCGCTGAGCCTCATCATGGCCCTGATGCTGGTCGCCGGCGGCGTCCCGATGACGCTCGAGGGCAACGAGAACGTTACAACCCTGGAGGGAGCGAAGCAGACCATCTCGCGCGGCCCCGTCGCGGCCATCGTCGCGATCAAGCAGCTCGGCACCAACGGCGGCGGGTTCTTCGGGGCCAACTCGGCCCACCCCTTCGAGAACCCCTCGGCCTGGACGAACCTCCTCGAGTGCGTGGCCATCATCCTCGTCCCGATGGCCTGCGTCGTCCTCCTCGGCAAGATGCTGAATGCCGGGCGACACGCGGTCGTCCTCTTCGCCGTGATGCTGCTGTTCCTAGGCGCGTTCATCGGCTGGGGGGTCGCGACCGACACCCTCAGCCCCAACCGTGCGTTCACGGCCAACCCGGCGGTAGAGGGCGAGTCCGGGACGACGTACCGCGTCGGCCTACCCATTGAACAGACCGGCAACCTCGAGGGCAAGGAGCTGCGGTTCGGCCCCTCGGCGGAGACGACGTGGGCGGCGTGTACCACGGCCACGTCGAACGGATCCGTCAACTGCATGCACGACAGCCTCGCGCCGCTCGCCGGGCTGGCCCCGCTGTCCGGCATGTGGCTCAACTGCATCTTCGGCGGCGTCGGCGTCGGGCTGATAAACTTCCTCGTTTACCTGATCGTCGCCGTGTTCCTGGCCGGGCTGATGGTCGGTCGCACGCCGGAGTACCTCGGCAAGAAGGTCGAGGCTCGCGAGATGAAACTCGCCATGCTCGCCCTGCTGATCCACCCGGTCATGATCCTCGTCCCGACGGGGCTGTTCGCGGTACTGGATTGGGGGGCGGCCTCGACGAGCAACCCCGGCCCGCACGGGATGACGCAGATCCTCTACGAGTTCACCTCCGCGTCGGCGAACAACGGCTCGGGGTTCGAGGGGCTGGGCGACACCTGGGGCTTCAACGACCCGAAGGCGAACCCCTCGCCGCCCGCGCCGTTCAGCCGGGAGTGGGACATCGCCACCGGCCTCATCATGCTGTTGTGCCGATTCATCCCGATCATCGCCCCCATCGCATTGGCCGCGTCGCTCTCGGCGAAGAAGCCGACCCCGTTCACCGCCGGCACCCTGCGGACGGACACGGCGACGTTCGGAATGGTGTTGTTGGGGACCATCATCCTCGTCGGCGCTCTGTTGTTTTTGCCGGTCGCCGCCCTCGGGCCGATCGCCGAACATTTGGGGCCGCTGCCGTTCGGGGGGTGAGGAGATGCTCGATTCGTATCGAGACAGGTGAAGCCGGTGAGCGTCTGACCCCACCCCCCAGCCCCCTCCCCTAAAGGGGAGGGGGAGCCAGACAGGGGAAGACGTGACGCTCTCACTTATG
>JANXSH010000922.1 GCA_025356615.1 Planctomycetia bacterium
GATAAGGTGTTGCGTCAAAATGACGTTGGGGATCAGCGAGTAGTGTCAAGAATCCTGCCAAGAAAAATTCCTGCCAAGAATTCTGCCAAGAATTCGTCGTCGTAAGTCTTTATCCTGCAATTTTTTCGGACAAGAGGCCCCTCCCGGATTCGAACCGGGGATGGCGGATTTGCAATCCGCTGCCTTACCACTTGGCGAAGGGGCCATGAAGATGAGGGAATCTTAGCGGCTGACTCCCCCGTGGTCAACTCCTCCTCATAGTCGCTCTATCCGGCACGATCGGCACCCATTCCGGGTGCGAGATCCGCACGACCGCCTTCTTCGGCTTGCGCGACGCATCCCGCAGTTGTAGAATCTCGGTATCGACCCCCCGCTTCGGAACCTTGCTCACGGGCCGCGTATGAGTCGTATCCTGACTGGTGACTGCCTCGGACACCTCGCCCAGCTTCGCGCCGGGTCGGTCGATTTGGCGTTCGCCGACCCGCCGTTCAATATCGGCTACGACTACGATGTCTACGACGACAAGAAGTCCAAGGCCGCCTACCTCGACTGGACCACCCGGTGGATCGTCGCCGTCCGGCGTACTCTCAAGCCGACCGGGTCGTTCTACGTCGCCATCGGAGATGAGTACGCCGCCGAACTAAAGGTTCGCCTCGACGAGGCTGGCCTGACGATGCGCAACTGGATCGTCTGGCACTACACCTTCGGCGTCCACTGCACGCGCAAGTTCAGCCGCAGCCACGCCCACATCTTCTACTACGTCAACGACCCCAAGGCGTTCACCTTCAACGCCGCGAGCATCCGCGTGCCGTCCGCGCGCCAGACCACTTATGCAGACCGGCGTGCCAATCCCGCCGGCAAGGTGCCCGACGATACCTGGGTCTTGCGCCCGCAGGAGTCGGCGGACCACTTCGCGGCTGATTCGGACACCTGGGCCGTCTCCCGTGTCTGCGGCACGTTCGAGGAACGCACCGGCCACCCCTGCCAGATGCCGGAAGCCGTCCTCGACCGCATCATCCGCGTCTCCAGCAACCCCGGCGACCTCGTCCTCGACCCCTTCGCCGGGAGCGGCACGACTCTGGCGACGGCCCGCAAGCTCGGCCGACGCTACCTCGGCATCGAGCTATCCGAAGAGTACGCCGAAGCAGTCCGCCAACGCCTCGCCCTGATCCGCGTCCCCGAACCGCCCCCGGTCGCGGAGCCGGCCTTATGTTCCCCCTGATGCTCGACCTGAAGGACCGCCTCGCCGTCGTCATCGGTGGGGGCGCGGTCGGCCGGCGCAAGGTCGCGGCGCTTCAGTCGGCGGGGGCGCGGGTCCGCGTCGTCTGCCTCGAGGAGCGTCCCTCGGAGGTGCCGAACGTCGAATGGCTCTGCGAGCGCTATCACGCGGGCCATCTCGACGGGGCGGTTATCGTGTTCGCGACGGCCCTTCCTCGAGTCAACCGCGAGGTGGTCCGAGACGCACGCACGCTCGGCATCTGGGCGATGGACGCCTCCGACCCCACGGCGGGAGACTTCCACACGCCGGCCGTCTCCCGGCGGGGCGGACTCGTCGTCGCAGTCAGCACCTCCGGGGGGAGTCCCCTGCTTACGGCCCGGATCCGCGACCGGATCGACGCGATGTTAGCAGCGGAATACGCCGACTGGGTCGCACTGCTCGCCGAACTACGTCCCCAAGTGTTGGCGGTCGATCCGAGACGCCGGCGGGAGTTGTTCGAGCGCCTCTGTGACGAGCGGTGGCTCGAACGCCTGCGTTCGTCGGGAATCGACGCCGTGCGGGCCGCGATGCAGGCGGAGGTCGCGGGCTAGAGGACCATTTCGGAGGTTCCTCGCCACTCTTTCTTGACCCGACGCGCGCGTTTCGAAGTTGCGCCTTTCAAGAGGCGAGCGGAGCGAGAAAAGCAAAGGTGGCAGTCCCAGCGGACTTTCGCCTCCTCCTCGTAATCCTCTGCTCGATCTCGCGTTTTCGTATAATTTCGCGTCATCGTGTTCGATTCCAGGCCGCATTCGGTCGATAGACCAAGTGACCACGATCTTGTCAAGATCGTTTATCCTTTTGTCGAATATGGACTTGCGGATCATTCCGCGCGTTTGGATCTTGCCGGGAATAGGATCTGGCACGAATAATGCGGATAGTTTGGCGTATGAAGGATCGATGAAGTAGACTTCGAGAGCGTGCAAGGAAAACAACTAAGAGATTCGACCTGCAACAGAAGAGGCAACGGTGATGATGAATCGGAACAGCTATCATCGTTTGTTTAGTAGGGGTCGGAAAGCAGGGCTGAACTCTCAGGAACTGACTCAGGCGCTAACGACTCGACCTGTCACGGGAGAAGAACAGACTCCCCTACAGGCGGATTGCGATGGCGATGCTTCGGAGATCGATTCCCGAGGATATCAGCTGTGTCGGCAGGTAGGACGAAGCCCGAGCGCCTGAATCGCATCGAAGGAACGCTGAAGTCTGGACGAAAAGGCCGACTGCCGAGAGGCAGTCTGGCCTTTTTCGTTTCCGACGAAGGCGATCAAGAGAGGTGGCGTCGATTGGCCAAGGGTCGAAATGGCCAAGCAATCAGGTAAGTCGTTGACAAAGGTGACAGTCGGGGTAGGATTAGGGCAAGTGGGGGATGGCGTAACCACAAGCTCGGTCTCGTCCTCTTCACAGTCTTCTTTTACAACGGCATCGCGTCGGCCAAATAAGACGCATTCGTATGCGCGGAAAAGTGATCGTTCGAGAAGGTGAGAACATCGAGCAAGCACTCCAGCGGCTCCGGCGGGAAGTTTGCCGTGACAAGGCATCCCATAAATGGCCGGTGTGGATCCGGTCTCATGCCAAGCCAAGCGAGAAGCGACACCGCAAGGAGTGGTTGCGTGCGATGAAGTTAAAGTGGCACAAGATATGGCTGAAGCGACATAGGAAGTTAGAGGGAATGACGTGAGCCAGAAGCGGCTAGTAACGTGGGGGCGACAGTGATGGTACAGCGGACACCGCAGGCGTTGGCAGTCCTGTACGAGGCCGATGAGACGGCTTGGCTGGAGGCGACGGCAGACCTAGTCCGGGCCGGGACGTTGGAGCACGTTGATACGAATTCCCTGGCGGAGTATCTGACAGACATGGCGAGGCGTGACCGGCGCGAGGTGACGAGCCGATTGGCCGTGTTGATCGCCCACTTGTTGAAGTGGCGATATCAGCCCTCCCACCGATCCGGGAGTTGGCGGGTCACGGTCGAGGTTCAGCGGCAGGAGTTAGCCGACCTGCTCGAGAGCGGTGTACTCGAAAACCACGCCGCAGAGGTGCTGGCCAAGGCTTACGCGAATGGAGTCCGGCAGGCGGTAGCGGAGACCGGATTGGACGGGTCGATCTTCCCAGAGGACTCCCCATTTTCCCTGGACGAGGTTCTATCTACGCCGCTGGAAACTGACCCCGATCAATGAACTTCCTCCTTCTCCAACGGCACCCCCGCCGCGAGATGGCCACCGGCGGCGTCTTCTACTTCCTGATCGACCAACCTCCTCGCCCCGTCCGAGCGAGAAGACCCCCCAATATGTTCTCCACGGGCAACCGCTCGCGATGTCATTCCTGACCGCGACGAGTATCTCTGTTGGTCGATCACACTCTTATTACCGGCCCAAAATATCGAGCGTCAAGGATTCAATTTGCCTGGGAAACACTTGTTCAAGTGTTTCAGGAAGACGCGAGTGTTGTTCACCTCGCTCTCGAGGTTATGGTATTGTGTCGCCTCGGTACGTTTCGTCGTGTCGGGATGCACTTCGGTCAACTCGGCGAGTGAACTAAGCTTGGTGATGAACTGGCCTTCTGGAGTAAGGAAAACGAGGACGAGTGGGATATTCCAGTGGAGAAGCACCTCCCGCGCTATCCCGTGACCCGAGTCGGCGTGTTTTTTTAGTACAGGGTACGATAGCGTTGTACTGACGAATTGCTGGTTGATTCGCTGGATCACTTCCGGCTGGGAGAGCAGACCTGCTCTCAAGTCGATGCCGCCCGGTCAGCACGTTTGGTTGTCGAGCGGTCCCAAAGCCACCACGACAAAGATCGGTTTCTTCCGCGCCCGTGCGAGTTCCTGAACTTTGTCGAAGGCAACCCAATCGATTTCCTTGAATTTGAAAAACACTTTCGCCAGCCGGTTCTGTGCATCCTCCGTCTCGATTTGGTCCACCCAGCGAATGCTGCCGACGCTCTCCCTGTCACCTCCAACCAATTCCATGCGATCGACACGCATCCATCCGTGGTATTCGCTGTTCGCTCGACCCGTTGCAAGGGAGACGTGAACGTTGTAGGGGTTGTCCGTAGGCAGACCGAGCCGGAAGGACGCAACCGTTCCGGCTGTTCGATCGATTACCAATCTGCCAAGGAAACAAGCGGGCGAGTACCACGCCTCGGCCCGCGAGTTCGGGTCCAAAGATTCTGGCCTCACATCGAACTCGGCATGGATCCGAAAAAGGATGTCCAGATGGGAGGGAGAAACGGCTCGCAAGATGGCGAAAGCCCCATCAGGCCCAGCACGCCGCCCCTTGGCAACGAGACGCATGGAAGGGGAGGGGTGGAACTGTTTCAAGAAATCAGCAACCTTGTCCTGGTCGAGTGCCCACATCTGTCCCACGGCACCAAGTCCTTGCGCCGGCAAGAAGCGGGAAAAGTCGCGGGATGTATACGTTTTGGTCGGGACGGAGACCCTGAGTCCCAAGAACAGCTCGCGTAGCGGGGGAGGAGCCATGCGGAGGAAAGCGGCATCCTCGCCCTGATGCCTGTCGAAGTTCCAGTTCGCGGTCAACTCTAGTTCGCCCTCGCGATCGAGGACTGGGTGTACTTCGCCCTGGAAGCCGTCCCAAACATCGGGGCCACGGTTGATCGCAACCGGCACTCGCTGGGAAAAGTCGAGCGGGGGCTTGGTGCAAAGTTGGTGCGACAAATCCTGATCGATTGGGGATCGGACGAGTGTCGCCCAAGCGCCGTACAGAATCCCGCCTACCAGGGCGAGAAGTAGCAAGGTGAAGCAATAAACCTTTCG
>JANXSH010001007.1 GCA_025356615.1 Planctomycetia bacterium
CGAGTTCGGTCCGCCCGCTGTTCTTCCAGACGAACGGCGTGCCCCAGTTGCTCGGCTCCTCGCGCTCGACGCGCCAGAGTTGTTTGCCCGTGAGCGCGTCGAGCGCCGCCAGGAACGACGTCTCCTCGTTGTCGTGCACGAGGAAGAGTTTGCCCGCGTGGAGGGCCGGCGAACTGCCGGTCCCCCAGCCCATGCGCGTCTTGTGGCGCGGCGTCTTCTGGGACCAGACCGCCTTGCCCTCGAGGTCGAAGCAGGCCACGCCGACGTTGCCGAAGTAGGCGTAGACGTGCTTCCCGTCGGTGACGGGCGTCTCGGAGGCGAGCGAATTCTTGATGTGGATCGTCGTCGTCATCGCGCCCTCGAACGGCGTCCGCGTCCAGAGGAGCTTGCCCGTCGAGGCGTCGAGGCAGTGGAGCTGCCAGCGGTGCGTCCCCGGCGGGGTCTTGCCGTTCAGGTCGGTGATGTACAGCCCCTCGCGCGGGGCGGACTGCTTCTCGTCGCTCACCGCCGACGTGACGAAGAGGCGGTCGCCCCAGACGACGGGCGACGACCAGCCCGCGCCGGGGATCACCGCCTTCCAGGCGACGTTCTTGGTCGCGTCCCACTCCAGGGGGAGCGTTTTCGAGGTGATCCCGGACCGCGTGCCCGCCAGGAAGTGGCCCGCGTTGTCTTCCGCGCCGGCCCAGGCGGTGAAACACAACACGACGACGAGGCTGATCCTTCGCATGACGGGTTTCTCCTGACGGCTCCTCGGGGGGGTATCTCCTCTCCATGATAGGAGGCGTGGCGACCAACCGGCCTTTTCCTCCAGAGGTGGATGTCGGTATCTTATTGGAATCGATGATCGCTGGTTTAAGGAGGATGCCGTGACTCGCAATTCGAACCCCATCGCCGTCTCGCCCTGGACGGGGCGCTTGCACCTCGCGTTGACGTTGCTCCTCGTCGTTGCCGCCGCAGGCATTGCCGGCCTCGCCAGCGCCGGGAAGGTGCAGTTCGGCCAGAAGCCGGTTGCCGCCACCGACGACTCCAAGTCGAAGATCGAAGGTCGATACCAGATCGAGAAGGTCGAGGACGTGCACGAGATCCTCGAACGCGCGGGCCGGAGCTACTTCGGCACCCAGAGGTATGACGTATGGGTCTTCAAGTACAAAGGGGGCCTGATCGAGGCGACACTCGAGACCGACATCGATGGCGAAACCGTCAAGGTGGCCACCGTCCCCGATGATTGGAGAGAAACCCTGCCGCTGCCAAAGACGCTCACGAAAGAATCCGAGGTGCCGGTGAACTTCAACGGCTATATCATCATCAGCGCGATACGAACGGACGTGACGGAATTCGAATTGATCGAGCCTTACCTCACCCACCTCGGCGGAATCCTGGCGTTCGGCTCACAGGGGCCTCTCGAAGTCGTCCCGTCGCTCTTCCTCGAGGTAAAGCAGTTCCGGCCTTATCACATCTTCGTCTCGGCCAGCCCCCCCCCGGACGAGAACGGCCAAGGGTTCAATATCCGGGGCCGCGACAGGCCCATCCTCATCAGCACGCCCCTCCTCATCAAAAATCCTGCGATCGAAGAGGCTTTTGTCGGCGGTGGAAAGGATCTCAAGCCCGGCAAGGAAGAAATCCTCCTCGACCGCCAGCGCGGCTACAGCCGCATTCGACTCAAGGCCCGGTTCCTCGGCGACGGCGAGGTTCGCGACCTGTTGCCGAAGTGAAACGCCGAGAGGCGAGGTGGGCACCTCGCCTCTCGGCTTCTCCTGGAGCGACTTCGAGCGTCGGGACGTGTCATTCGATGCCTTCGGGGTTCGGCACGTCCGGCGTTTGACCGCCGTTGCTGACCTTCGGCACGTCTTCGCCGGTGGGAGGGATGGTGCCTGCCACCACTCCGACCTCGGGCGGGTAGTTGACGATCACGTTGACCGGCAGGAAGATCGACTGGTCGGCATTCCAGTAGTACCAGTCCAGGGTGCAGGGGCAGTACCAGAACCAGACCCGCCATCGCGGATGGAAGTGTTTGGCGCTCCACTGGTTGTGGTTCAGCCCACGGAAGAAGACGCCCCTCTTGAACTTCACGCCGTAGGTGCTGGCGTACAGCTTGGACGAGACGAGGGTCGTCGAGTTCTTCCCAGGGATCTTGACCGACAGGGGGATCGGCGGCTTGGAGACGAGCTTCAGGGGGACGATATTGGTATTCGTCGAGGTGATATTCTTCACTCCGTTCGACGAGGGCTTGTAGGTGTTGTTCGTAATCCGGTTCTTCGAAAGCGTGGTGCCGACAGGCGTGACGACCTTCGTCGTCGAGGTGCTGTAAGTCGAAGGCGTGTAGCTCGTCGTCGAAATCGTAGTGTTCGGCTTCGAGTAGGCAGTCGAGGTCGAGCGGTAGCTCGAAGTGCCTCCGCTAGGCGGGGCGGCGTAGGCAGTGAAGCTCAGGCCGATCAGGGTGAGCGAGGCGAAAACCGTGGGAGCCAATAAGCGTTTCATGGGAACCTCATGGTGGCGGACGACTCGAAGGAACGTCCTTTCGTTCGTCATTTCACTATCACTTACGCTCTGGCAGCGAGGGTGTTACGCTTGCACGTCTTTTCTTTCCCGCTTCGTAAAATGCGATCATGCACTCCGATCGGACCAACCGACAAGAGCCACAGAGATGACCGATCCTCACCCTACCCTTGAAACCGACTCGGCCACGAAGCGGAGTCAGGACGCCACTCTCTTGCCCGAAGAGGTGCCCCCACCCCACACACCGCACCCCCTTGCCGCGGAGCGAGATATGTCGTGGACGAATCTGCCCTCGGTAGGCGAATCGCTGCACGGGTTCGAGCTGATCCGCGAACTGGGGCGCGGCTCCTTCGCCCGCGTCTTCCTGGCGCGTCAGACCACTCTCGACCGGCTCGTCGCCCTCAAGGTGTCGCCGAACATGGGGCAAGAGGCGCGCACCCTCGCGGGGCTGGAACACGATCACATCGTCCGCGTCTTCTCCGAGGAGACCGACCTGAACCGCGACCTCTGCCTGATCTGCATGCAGTACGTCCCCGGCACGACTCTCTCGAAGGTCATCGCGGACACGGTACTCGTCGAACGGGCCGCCATGACCGTCCTCGCGTCCTCTTCCCTGCCCCGCCAGGCGGTGCCGACGTCCTTCCCCGGCAGCGCTCCGGGCATCCCCGAAGCGATTCGCGCGAAGCAGACGATACCCGCAGGCCAGGCGATCCTCGAACTCGTCGATTCTCAGAACGCCGACGATGTCCTCCTCGATCTCGCCGCGCTGCGCGACCGGGACCGCCTCCAGAGCCTCGACCTGCTCGAAACGGTCTGCTGGATGGGGGCACGTCTCGCCGAGGCGCTCGCCTACGCCCACGCGCGGGGTGTCCTGCATCGCGATGTCAAGCCGGCCAACATCCTCATCAACCGCTACGGTCGCCCCCTGCTGCTCGACTTCAACGTCTCCGCGTCCGCCGCACCGCTCGGCTCCTCGTTCGGGAAAGGCACGGTCGGCGGGACGCTCGCTTACATGGCACCCGAACACATCGACGCCTTCAACCCGGACAACTTCACCCCCGCCGAGGCCGTCGATGCCCGGAGCGACATCTACTCGCTCGGCGTCGTGCTGTACGAGTTGCTCACGGGCCGACTGCCCTTCCCGGCGCTCCCGGCGGGGCCACTCGGCCAGATACTCCAGGTCATGGCCGACGCGCGCCGGAACGGCCCGCCCCCCATCGATCCCACGCTCGAAGCCCCGCCCATGTTCGATCGCATCCTGGCGCGGTGCCTCGCGGGCAATCCTTCGGCCCGCTACTCGAACGCCGGCGACCTGGCGTCCGACCTCCGAAACTGTCTGCGCATGCAGCGCGTCCAGCGCGACCTGCCCAAGGGCTTCTTCGTCACGCCGTTCGCCGTGCGCTACCCTTTCCTCGTCGGCCTGCTCCTGGTCCTCCTGCCCCACCTGCTCGCCACCGTCGTGAACATCGCCTACAACGACAGCCGGATCGTCAAGCACCTCAGCGACGAACAGCAGGCGCTCTTCCCGGTCGTGACGGTCCTCTACAACCTGGTCATGTACCCCTTCACGTTGGTGATGTATCTGCGTCAGGTCGTTCCCGTGTTCCGCGTCTGGCGGAAGCTCGCCTCCACCGAGCCGATCGCCAGCCTCCTCGTCGATGCCGCGCGACGCCGCGCGCTGGGCGTGCCCCGTTGGGGTATCTGCCTCTCCGCCAACGCCTGGTTCCTTGGGGGAATCGTCTTCCCGGTGGCGCTCCGCTTCTGCGCGCCCGGAACCCTGAAGCTCGATGACACCCTGCACTTCGCCATCTCGTTCACCCTCTCGGGCCTCATCGCCATGACGTACAGCGTGATCGCGATGGAGTTCATCGTCCTCCGCGTCCTCTATCCGGGCCTGTGGTTGGACGCGCGCAACATGCGGGCGGTCGCCCAGGAGGAGTTGCGCCCCGCAGGGCGACGCCTCGTCCTCTGGCAATTCCTCGCCGTCATCATTCCCCTCATCGGGGCCATCCTCATGATCCAGGGCAGCCCGGACACGGTGGATCCGGGGTACTATCGCACCTTCCGCCTGCTCGTGACGGGCCTCCTCAGCCTCGGGATGGTCGGCCTAGGACTGACCCTGCTCGCGGCCGGCATTCTTCGCGACACCATCGCCGTCCTCATTTCCGGGACGCCGACGCACTCTTCCCGCCGCCCCGCGCCCGACACGACGATTCAGACACGAAAGACGATCTAACCACAGAGTCACAGAGGACACAGAGGCACAGGAGGAGGAACGCGGATGGCGAGCGGCCCCTGTCAAGGGGCTGTATTCGGTGGTTCGGAACCAGC
>JANXSH010001022.1 GCA_025356615.1 Planctomycetia bacterium
AGTGGGTCGAGTTGCTCACCATCCCCGTCTCCGGCGTTCGAGGCGTCGAGTTCAGCCCCAACGGGACGGCCCTCGCCGTGGCGAACCCCCAAGGGGTCGTCGTGCTGGGGGCGTGGAAGTGACCACTCCAGGGCGTTGACACGCCCCGCTCGCCGCATTCACTGAAAACTGAAAACTGAAAACTCGCGAGCGAAGCGAGCGCCTCACATCTCCCGGATGTAATTCGCCGCGAACGACCGGATGTGTTTCCCGTTCAGGACGTGGAAGACCCGCAGTCGTTCGATGAGCTGGCCGCTGAATCGTCCGAGCGGCATGTGGAGGATCTTGCGGCCCATGCGCTTGGCGATGCGGCGGGCGCTCGCCCCAGGCGGGCGCGGGCTGACGAAGGCGACGTGGCGCTGCTCGCTGTGCATCAGCCCTGCGGCGAGGAGACGCTCTTCCAGGGTGTTCGTGAAGTCGAGGGCGCGGTCGGTCCAGATGTTCGGGATCGGGCGCGGCGGGTAGATGAACATGGCCCCGCCGTATTCCGACTGGGCGATGCCGGGGCCGATCATGTTCGCCAGCGGATTCGTGGCGAAGAAGGCGAGCGTCGATTCGTTCTGATGCTCGGCGAACCACGTCGAACGGAAGGTGTACTTTCGCGGGTCGGCGGGCGAGTCGAACAGGAAGATCACCACGTCGATCGTGCCCCGGCTCGGCGGGATCACCTT
Source organism: Planctomycetia bacterium (assembly GCA_025356615.1). Lineage (GTDB taxonomy): Bacteria > Planctomycetota > Planctomycetia > Gemmatales > Gemmataceae > JANXSH01. The sequence continues at coordinate 711 of JANXSH010001022.1, forward strand.
GACATACAGGTCGCCGGTGTGCCAATTGCGCAGCGTCTCGCGGATGTCGAGGCCGTCCATCACGCTCGTCGTGAACTTCTCGGACCGCGCCAGGTCCGCGCCGATGAGCGCCTTGGCCTGGTCACGGACGTGCGCGGTGAAGCTCTCGATGCGCTCGTCCTCCGGCGGGTAGGAGCATTGGCCGAAGGGGTTCCAGCGCTGCTCCCAGTCCTGCTGTTCCTGACGCTCGGGCCGGCGACGGAGTTCGCACGTCTCCCAGGAGAACGCCTGGCCCGGCAGGCGGTTCGCCATCGGGCCGACGCCCCAGCCGGGCACGTCGGCCTCGCCCATGCCCATGCGGAGCATTCGCCCGCCGGGGAGGTCCGCGAAGGGGTAGCGGCGACTTGTTTCCACGAGCGTCAGGGCGAAGTCGTCGCCGGCGGTCTGTTGGGCGGCGACGATGAGCGTGTAGAGGTCCGGCGTCAGCCGACGGCGGATCAGGCAGAGGTTGCGGACGTAGCGGAAGTAGACCGCGAGCAGCTGCGGCGTCAGCCGGGTGGCGACGCGCGGGTGTGTCAGTCGAAGTTCGTCGCGCGCCTCGAGGACGAGCTCCTTGACGCCATCGACCGAGAGATTGTCGTCGGGAGTCAGTTCAGCCCGGCCACGCTCGTAGAGGCCGCACAGGTAGGGGAGTTCGCCCAGGAAGAAGGCCAGCGTACGCGGGGCGACCGGGAACGTCTCGATCGGCGCGAAGTGCGTGTCCGGCTCCTCGACCGGCGAGCGCTCGCGGTACGCCTGGCGTACCCAGGGCCAGTCGAGGAGCGAGCAGACGAACAGGATGTCGGCGAATCGCTCCTCGAGCTGGCGCAGGCGACGGGCCATCCAGCGCACGCGCGCGACGTGTTGTTCACGCTCCGGCGCGGGGATGGCGGGGAGGACGGCGGCGGCGTATCCCGCCGGGCTGACCTTCTTGAGTGCGTAGGGGTCGGGGAAGGTCGCCTCGTCCGCCTCGAACCGCGGCGTCTCGAGATCGACGAAGGCGCGCGGGATGCGCTCGCCGAGCGCCATGCGGATCGCCGCGATCACGCCCTGGCACGGCTCGACGGGGACGTAGCTGAAGCCCGGCTCGTTCCCGTCGGGAACCTCCGCGTCGCGCTGGACGACGGCCCGCACGCGCGGCAGCATGGCGACGGCCGCCTCGACCTGCTCCTGGAACGAGGGCGGCAGCGGGACCGCGAGGCAGTCCGGCGTCCGTGCGAGCATCTCTTCACGCACGCGGACGGCGAAATCGCCCGAGCCGTGGACGATCGGCAACACCCGAATGCGCGGGCTGATCCGCAGGAAGTCGTCCGCCTTGGAGGTCACTTGTCGTCCTCGTCGTCGTCATCATCATCGAAATCATCGTCGTCGTCGTCGTCATCATCGTCATCGTCGTCTTGATCCGGGTGGAGCGGATCGTCGGCGTCGAAGAACAGATCCCCCAGGCCGAGCGGCAAGGCGTCGTCGCCGAGATCCCCGCCTCGCGCGCGGGCCATCTCGTCGAGGTCGCCGGCCTCCTCGCCGAGGACGCACAGGAGCGCTTCGCGCCAGGCGGCGTCCTGGGCCATCGGGTGTTCGGGATCCTGGGCCATGCGCTTGATGGCGAATCGTAACAGGTTGATGCCGTCGCGCGGCGAGAAGTCGAGCTTGAGTTCGTGGGCCTTCTGGAGGAACTCGACCGTCAGCGCGAGCAGCTCCTCGCGCGCGAACGGCAGGTGGTAGCGGAGGATCGCCATCTCGTCGTCGCGCTCCGGGAAGCCGAGCGTCAGCGTCGGCTGGAGGCGCGAGAGGATGTAGTCGGGGATCTCGTAGGTCGATTCGTCCTCGTTCATGGTGACGCAGATGCGGAAGTCCGGGTGCGCGTGGATCAGGATGCCGGCGACGACGCTCTCGACATACCGCCGATGATCGAGGAGCGGCGCGAGGCTGGCCCAACTCTTCTCGTTCATGCGGTTGCCCTCGTCGAGGACGCACACGCTCCCGGTGAGCATGGCGCTGACCAGCGGCGAGGCGTGATACGCGATCTTGCCGGACTCGGCGAGGACCGGCGTCACGATGAGGTCTTCGGGCCGGGTGTCGGCCGTGCATTGCGTGATGTAGAGCGGCTGCTTGCGCACCTTGGCGGCGGCCATCGCTAGGGTCGTCTTGCCGATGCCCGGCGGCCCGAGCAGGCGCGGCGACAGCGGCCGATCCGCCGGATCGACGACGAGCCAGCAGGCGAGGAGTTGGCGCAGCACTTCACCTTGGCCGATCCAACTCTGTTCGGTGGTGTCGGGCGTCCCGAGGCGGAGATTCACGCCCATGATTTCGGCGGTGCGAGGCGAGGAGGACATGCGAGAGGGTCTCGATTGGGGGTCAGGAGTCGAGCAGGGTGCGGAGTTTGTCGAAGGAAGAGGAGCGCCCCACAAAAAAGGCCCAGCGCATTAGCCGGGCAACATCTTGTTGACCTTCGATTCGACGGAGGATGTCGTCAGGGATCGTACCGCCGAGGTAAACACAAGCGTTTGCGACAAGTGCATTTTTGCATTCACTCGTTGCGATGGCTTGGGCTTCATGGTAGATCTTTTCTAGGAACGGAGATGTCATCTCCTGTCGGAGTTCCAAAGCGAATCTCCTTATGAATCATGTGTCCATTAGGGTCCGCAGGTCGTCGAAGGAAGACAGATTCGGAATGGCGAGGCTCCATTGGAGCATTCGGTCGAAGTCCTGCTCCGTCGTGATCCGTTTGCGAATGTCCTCAGGAATGCTAGCCCCCAATCGCGCGGAGATCATGGCCATGACCATTTGACGGCCTCTTCGCCCATCGTTTGCTTGGGTAGCCTCTCGAGCGATCTCATCCAGAAACGGAGATGTCTTCATCTGCCAACCCTCCAAAGCGGCCTGCCATAAGTCGGGCCTGGGATTCAACGGGGCGAACGCATTTGCGAAAACCCCTACATCGCGACGAATACGGTCATTCGGCTCCGCGAGCGCCAGTTCGACCCACCGCTTGATCGCGGTCGGCGTGTCGCTGCGGCTCATGAGCGGCACCCACGCCAGTAGACCCCGAGAGGTCGTCCCTGCCGTGATCGCGTCGAAGAGTGCCATCGCGGACTCGTCGCGGAAGCACGGCACCCGCGCCGTGATCGTCATCGTCAACCCCGCGAAGTCGTCGGGAGTCATCGTCCATGTCGCTGGTTGGGCTGGCCCGGTGAGGTAGACGATCGCCCCCACGACATCATACGGCACACGGGGTTCCGTCTGGAAGGGCGATTCTCGACGCAATCGGAGGCGATACTCCCCTTCGCGTGGGGCCATGTCGCTGCCTGGCTCCGTCTCGAACTCGACAACGAGCAGGACGGGAGGCCGAGTCCCGTCGATGCGCTCGAATTTTGCGACGGTGTCGCAGCGTCGCTCCGGGTCGCCGGGGAAGGAGACGGTTTGGCTGTCATCCCAGCCCAACCAGCGCCAGTGAAGGAACACACTCGGCAACAGGAAACGCAGGAACGCCTCGGGGACGATCTGCTTCGCGGTGTAGCGGGCGGCTTCGTTGTAGCTCGTGTTCATACGACCATCGCCGCTCGGAGATCCTCCTGCAAGTCCGCCACGTCTTCGATGCCGACGCTCAGGCGGATCAGTCCCTCATCGACGCCGCGCGCGAGGCGAATTTCGAGAGGGATGCTGGCATGGGTCATGGTGGCGGGATGGCAGACGAGCGACTCGACCCCACCCAGGCTCTCGGCGAGGCTGAACAGGCGTGTCTTCCCGAGGAATTTCCGAGCGGCCTCTGTGCCGCCCTTCAGGCGCAGGCTGACCATGCCGCCGAAGTCGCGCATCTGACGCTTGGCGAGGGCGTGTTGCGGGTGACTCGTCAGACCGGGGTAGTAGACCCGCTCGACCTGCGGCTGGTTGCCGAGCCAGGCGGCGAGGTGTTTCGCGTTGGCGCAGTGCTTCTGCATGCGGACCTCGAGCGTCTTGAGGCCGCGAAGGGTCAAGTAGGCGTCGAAGGGGCCGGGCACGCCACCGGCGGCGTTCTGGTAGAACGCGATCGGACCGACCAGCTCGGCCCGCCCTACGACCGCGCCGCCGACGACATCGCTGTGTCCACCCAGGTACTTCGTCGTGCTGTGGACGACGAGGTCGGCCTTGAGTTGCAACGGCTGTTGGAGGTAGGGCGAGGCGAAGGTGTTATCGACGACGAGGATCGCCCCGGCGCGGTGGGCGATCTCGGCGACGGCGGTGATATCGACGAGCTGGAGCAGCGGGTTCGTCGGCGTCTCGATCCAGACGAGTTTGGTCTTCGAGGTGATGAGCCGGGCGAACCCCTCGGGGCTCGCGTCGTCGGCGTAATGCGTAACCAGACCCCAGGGGCGGTAGACGCGCTCGAGGAGCCGGTAGGTGCCGCCGTACAGGTCGGCGTTCGCCACGACCTCGTCGCCGGGGCGGAGGATGGACAGGACGGCCGTCGAGGCGGCGAGACCCGATGCGAAGGCGAGGCCGCGCTCGCCGCCCTCGAGGGCGGCGAGGCACGTCTCGAGCGCCGTCCGCGTCGGGTTGCCCGAGCGCGAGTATTCGTAGCCCTTGTGCTGGCCGGGGCCGGCCTGGGTGTAGGTCGAGGTGGCGTAGATCGGGACCACGGTCGCGCCAGTCGCCGGGTCGGCGTCCTGGCCCGCGTGGATGGCCCGCGTCGCGAAACCGTGCCTGGAGTAGTCCTTCGTCATGGCTCTGCCCTCCGTGCCTTGCGGAAATCTTCTGTCATTCGTCCCGAGGAACGGAGATAATCATACGCATCGAGTGAATACGAGGCACGGGAGGATCCGACGTTGCGGAGCCACTCCCAAGATTGCCCAGAGGGAACCATGCGACGACATTTTCTCGAGGTGGCCTTCCTAGCGCTGGCGATCAGTTCCGAAGGCATGGCCGTCGCGCCGCCCCCAGCGGAGCCGCCCGAGGTCGAGAAGTGGATCGCCGATCTCGGTTCCGAGGACTTCGCCGTCCGCAAGTCGGCGATGCAAAAGCTGGTGGAGTTGGGAGAGGTCGCCGTGCCCGCGCTGCGTCGTGTCACCAGCAAGGCCATCGACCCCGATGTCCGATTGCGTGCCGCCGTTGTCGTCTCTGCCATCGAGGAGAAGCTCTATGGCGTCGTGCGGCGATATGCCCACCCCGGCGGTGGCGTCCTCGCTTTTGCTCTCTCCCCCGATGGCCGGCGCATGGCATCGGGTGGTGGCCAAATCGTTCACGTCTGGGATGTCGAGACGGGTAAGGAGTTGTTCCAGATGAAGGGACACACTGGCGCAGTCTACGCCATGGACTGGTCGCGTGATGGCAAGCGCATCCTCAGCGGCGCTCTCGACGGCAGTTTCCGCCTCTGGGACGCCGAGACGGGCAAGCCGATCAAGACGATCTTGCACGAGAACGGCGTCCTCAACGTGGTCTTCACTCTGAACGGGAAGAGGGCGATCTCTGTCGGGTACAAGCGGGAAGTGTGCTTCTGGGATCTCGAGACGGGCAAGCCGGTAGTAACCAACTCCGACCATCAAACGAGCGTGCGCGGCCTGTCGCTCTTTCCGGGCGGCAAGCGCGTCGCCACGGCCGGCTTCGATGGCACGGTTCGTCTACTGGATATCGAGACGGGCAAGCAAGTGTTGCTGTGCAAAGGCACTCACGCCGGGGGTGCCTGGTTCGTCGCCGCCTCCCCCGACGGCAAGCGCGTCGCCTCCTCGGGGCAGGACGGCCTCGTCTTGCTGCACGACGCCGAGACAGGCGAACTGTTGAAGACGTTCAAGGGACACGCCGGAGGCGTTCACGGGGTGGCCTACTCGTCCGACGGACGGCGGATCCTGTCCGCCGGCTACGATCACACGGCCCGCGTCTGGGATATCGCCTCGGGCAAGGAAGTCCAGCGCCTCTACGACCACGAACACAGCATCGCCTGCGTCGCCTTCCTGCCAGGCGACCGCCGCGCGATCACGGCGTGCATGGATCGCGTCGTGCGTCTGTGGCGGTTGCGCGAGTGAGACAAGGATTGCCCCCCGGCGCGGCTGGGCCAGGTGTCTCGAGGGTTCACTCCCTCCCGAGCCGCACCCGTGCCAGGGCGTAGACCAGGAACTTCGGCACCGTGAACCGCACCCGTCCCTCCGCCACGCTGTGCTTCACCTCGACCTCGGCAGGCGACTCCGGCGTCGCGACGCGCACGCTCGCCACCTTCATCCCCTTCGGCAAGGCGAAATCCACGACCACCTTTTCTACAGCGATGGGCTTATCGTCCTTGATCCCCCCACCGGGGCTTCGCTTCGTCTTGGGTTCTTCGCGGTTGTAGTTCACGAAGTGGAGCGTCACCTCGTTGCCGACCTTCGACCGGCTCGCCGACACTCGCACCGTCGCGGATGCCTCGAAGGCGCTGAGTCGGGCCGGGAGCTTCTCCGCGTCTTTCACCCCCAGCACGGCCCGATACCGCGCGCGGCGCGAGGGCGTAAGCCCAATGCCTCGAAGTTAAGGGGCGGTTTGCGGGACGACTACGAGGGTGGGGATGAATCGCTCCTCGTCCGCCTTTCTCTTCACCGGCCAGGCCGGCCGCGTCACCTTCTTCTTCCGTGGGCAGCTCCGCTTG
>JANXSH010001367.1 GCA_025356615.1 Planctomycetia bacterium
ACTCGCCGACATCGAGCGTCACCTGACTTCCCACTAGGCGAAGGAACTTCCACGCCGCCCCGGTCGTCACGACACCGTGAACCGCAGCGACGGGCGAGCCGGCCTGGCGGTTGAACTCACTCGCCGCTACCATCGCCGCGATGCACTGCCCGAGGCCGGATCGCAGGTTGTCGTTCTTGGCCTCGGTGATCGCCACGACGGGGGCGGTCAGCACCGATTGGAGCGGCGAACGAGAAAGGATGAAATCGCAGAAGCCGTTCAGGCCGCGCGAGGCGTCCACATCGAACACACTGCCCGAAAACAGCGCGAAGCGGTCGTCGAGCGATCGACGCACCTCGACGAGGATCGGGGCGATGATGAACTCCGATCGCGCCTTCTCGGTGTTGATCGCCAATGCGAGCTTGACACCACCGCGCATCCGATTCGAAAAATCGTTCGCGAGGTCTACTGCCGCTATGTCGCTGAATAGATCCGACTCGGCCAGGGTCAGGCCGAGGGACTGTTGAACTTCGGGAAAGGTGAAATCGCCGAACGCCATCAGGATACTCCGTGAAGTGCCCGCCCATCTCTATCCTATCGAGAAACCTCGACGAGCGCGCACGAGAACGCCGGCCGCGTAGGGTGCGGTCGGCGTTCGGTGACATCACTTCGCGGGTCTCGGCTCAATACATCTCGTCGTGCCCGCCGCCGCCGGCGCCGCCCTTCTTGTCGCTCTTGGGCATCTCGGCGACGAGGGCGTCGCTGGTCAGCAGCAGCGTCGCGACGCTGGCGGCGTTCTGGAGGGCGGAACGCACGACCTTGGTCGGGTCGATGATGCCTTCCTTGACCATGTCGACGTAGCGGTCGTTGCGGGCGTCGTAGCCGAACGTCGGGCTGGCGTTCTCCAGCACCTTGTTCAGGACGACCGCGCCGTCCTGGCCGGCGTTCTCGCTGATCTGCTGGATCGGGGCGCGGCAGGCGCGGATGACGATGTCGTAGCCCGTCTTCTCGTCCTGCGACAGCCCCTCGCCCTTGCACTTGGCGGCGGCACGCACCAGGGCGACGCCGCCGCCGGGGAGGATGCCTTCGAGGTTGGCCGCACGGGTGGCGTGCATGGCGTCCTCGACGCGGGCCTTCTTCTCCTTCATCTCGCTCTCGGTCGCGGCCCCGACGTTAATCTTGGCCACGCCGCCGGACAGCTTGGCGATGCGCTCGCTGAGCTTCTCGCGGTCGTAGTCGCTGGTGGACTTGTCTAGCTCGCGCTGGATCGCCTGGGTGCGGGACGCGATGGTCTCGCGCTTGCCCGCGCCTTCGATGACGACGGTGTTGTCCTTGTCGATCTTGACCTTCTTGGCCCGGCCGAGCTGCTCGAGCGTGACGGTCTCGAGCTGGATGCCGAGGTCTTCGAAGATGGCCTGGCCGCCGGTCAGGATGGCGAGGTCTTCCATCATGGCCTTGCGGCGGTCGCCGTAGCCGGGTGCCTTGACGGCGGCGGCCTTGATCCCACCGCGCAGCTTGTTGATGACGAGCGTGGCGAGCGCCTCGCCTTCGACATCTTCGGCGATGATGAGGATCGGCTTGCCCTGGCCGAGGACCTTTTCGAGGATCGGGACGAGATCCTTGTTGGAGCTGACCTTCTTCTCGTAGATCAGGATGTACGGGTCATCGAGGTCGCATTCCATCTTCGTCGGGTCGGTGACGAAGTACGGCGACAGGTAGCCGCGGTCGAATTGCATGCCTTCGACGAACTCGTGGCCGGTCGCCGTGGTCTTGCCCTCTTCGACGGTGATGACGCCGTCCTTGCCGACCTTCGCCATCGCCTCGGCGATGATCTTGCCGATTTCGCGGTCGTTGTTCGACGCGACGGTGGCGACGTTCTCCAAGTCCTGCTCGGTCTTGACATCGATCTTCATGGCCTTGAGCTGGGCCACGATGTCCTCGACGGCCTTCTCGATGCCGCGCTTCATGAGCATCGGGTTCGCGCCGGAGACGACCGCGCGGAGACCTTCGTTGTAGATCGCCTCGGCGAGGACGGTCGCCGTCGTGGTGCCGTCGCCGGCCACGTCGCTCGTCTTGCTGGCGACTTCGCGGACCATGCGAGCGCCCATGTTCTCGTACTTGTCTTCCAGCTCGATTTCCTTGGCGACGGTCACGCCGTCCTTCGTCACCGTCGGCGAGCCGAAGCTCTTCTGGAGGATGACGTTCCGGCCCTTGGGGCCGAGCGTCACCTTCACCGCGCGGGCGAGTTTCGAGACGCCGCGGCGCATGGCCTCGCGGGCTTCCTGGTCGAACGCAATCTGCTTGGCAGCCATTCTATCTCCCTCGATGAATCAGGTCGTTGTGTTGGGTCGGAGTCGGTGTTTCGGTGGCCTAGTCGATGACGGCGAGGATGTCGTCGGCACGCATCAAGAGGATGTTCTCGCCGGCCCCCTCTTTGAACTCGTCGCCGGCCCAGTTGGTGAACAGGACGGTGTCGCCCTCCTTGAGGTCGAGCGGGGTGTACTTCCCGTCCTTGCCCATCTTGCCGGGGCCGACGGACAGGACTTTCCCCTTCTGGGGCTTGTTCTGAGCGGTGCTGGGCAACAGAATGCCCCCCGCCGTCTTCTCATCTGCCTCGAAACGCTTGATTACCACCCGATCGCCCAGCGGCTTGATCTGCATCGATCGTCTCCCGGTTCCTAACTGACATCGAGTTCCACAAAGATGCCGAGGGAATGAGCAACTCGTATGCCCGAATCGCTGTCAATCTGTAAGACGTTTAAAGGTATGGATTTGCTTCACGTCGCGTTTCTCAGAATAAGGCGAACCGCCTGCCATGTTGACGGTTGGCCTGTCGGATTGACAGGCGCGGCAGGAATGCCTCTCTCCCTCTACCCCTTCAGTCGCCGCGCCAGGTCGTCGATGGCGACCTTGCACGCCTTGCGGGCCTCGGCGTAGCCTGCCGGCTTCACGTTGCCCGCTCTCAGGTAGTTCAAGACGATCGCCTCGGCGGCCATGAGTTCCTCGCATGCGTCGGCGAGCTGGCCCGCGACGGCGTGCGGGATGATTGTGACGCCGTTGCGGTCGCCGTGGAGCAGGTCGCCGGGCGAGACCATGACGTTGCCGACGTGGACGGGCACGTTGATCGACGGGATGTGGCAATAGCCGTGAGCGGAGATGGTGCCGCTGGTGAAGCAGGGGAAATCGAGGACCTCGACCTGGTCGAGGTCGCGACCCGTGCCGGAGGTGATGAGGCCGACCGCGCCGAACGCCTTGTAGGTGGTACTCTTCACCTCGCCGAAGG
>JANXSH010001102.1 GCA_025356615.1 Planctomycetia bacterium
GATCTTCCGAAGTCGTGCTGAGCTGGCGAGAACTGCTCGCTATCGATCGGACGCTCCGCCGCATCGAATCGACCGCCTGATTCGTCGCCTCGGCCATCCGGCCCATTTCGTCGTGCGACCGGCCGTTGAGCTGTCGCGTCAGGTCGCCCTCGGCGACCCCCTCGAGGAGGGTCGCGATCTCGCCGGCCCGCCGCGCCAGGCTGCGGGCCAGCAGCACGCACGCCATCAAGTTCAACGCGACGAGGACGGTCCCGACGACGCCGAGCAAGATTTGACTGCGGTGCGCCGACTCCTCGATGCCCCGCTGGCCCGATAGGACTTCCGCCTCGTCGCTGCAAACGCCAATAACCCAGTCCCAGGGCTTGTAGTAAGTGAACCTCGCGCGGTCCCAGCGGGCTTCCGACTGGCCGGCTGGCTTCCAAGTGTAGCGGGCCTCGGCGATCTGCCCGGCGGCCAGGCTCGGAGTCCTCGCGATCATCTCGCCGATGAACGCGGGGGCTTCCCCCGCGCGGGAGGCGGTCGCGCCGAAGGGGTCGATGACGCCGTTGCCCTTGGTGTCGAAGACGAAGGCGCGGCCCGTCTGGCCGAATTGCAGCTTGGACGCCGACCGCTTCAGGCCCGCGATGCTGTCCTGGGGAACGCCGACGTAGAGGATGCCCGAAACCTTGCCCGCGTCGTCGAAAAGGGGTTGGTACGCTGTAATGTACCAGGCGTTGACGACGAAGGCTCTGCCTCGATACGTCTGGCCCGAGAGGACGCTGCTGATGACCGCGTTCGCTTTCCCGTCAGGCTCCGTTCGCGGAATGAATGTCCCTATGGCGCGAGCCTTGTCGAGGGTCTGTACGGTGGTCGCGACGCGGAGCATGTCGCCCGCCTCGTTCATACGCTGGAACAGTGTGCAGGTCTGCCCCGTCAACCGGCTCACCTCATCGACGAGGGGCGTCGGCACGGCGAGGTCGCGGTTCTGCACGAGGGGCGCGGTGCCAAGGGACGGCTTGGGTAGCGAGACGAGGGCCGAGCGACCCGAGAACTGCTCGACCGCCGTCCAAGATACCGTCTCCGTCTTCGAGGTCTTCAACCCACCGGCACTCAAAAGGAGTTTCTCGGCGGTCTTGAGTGTGACATCGACCATCTGCTGCTGGGCCTCCTGGGTCAGCTCGCAGAGCGATAGGAGGCCGCGAACCTGGTCATCGAGTTGTCGGCCACTGAGGTCGCCGCACTCCCGCGCCGCCGCATTCGCCGCCCAATGCGTCATCACCAACACGCCGACCAATAGCCCGCCGAGGCTCAGCGTGCAAAAGCCGGCCAGCGCGAGGAGTTTCGCCTTCAGACTCCAATTGTGCCATATGAACATGGACTGTATCCCTTCGGGGCTATCAGATTCAGGAGGGCGAGGCACCTGCCGAGCCGGAAGCGTAAGCGACGGATGTACTCCCCCATCCGTCGCTTACGCTTCCGGCTCGTCTGCTCACCACGTCGAATCCCCTACGACGCGAACCACGACGTTCGGGTCGAGAACGAGCAAGAGCTGGTCAGGGAGCTTGTATGCGCCCTGGATGAGTTGCCGCGCGGGGCCGCGCAGCGTGTTGGGCGGCGTCTCGAACTGGTCCGCGCTCACCTCGACCACGTCGCCGATCTCGTCCACGAGGAAACTCACCGGGCCGTCCTCGGTGCGGACCACGACGTTCATCGGGGCGGAGTCCGCGCGGCGCTCGGTTAGGCCGAGGCGGCGGTGCAGGTCGAAGGCCGTGACGATCTGTCCGCGCAGGTTGATAAGCCCACGGACGACAGCCGGGGCCAGTGGGACTCGCGTCATCGGCTGACAGCGAAGGACTTCCTGCACCTGTTCGACGGCCACGCCGAACGACAGGTCGTTCAGGCGGAACGTACACAGTTGGCGCGTCGGGTTCATGCGTAGGCACCTCCCACGAGGGCGGGAATGTCGAGGAGGTCGGTCACGCGGTCCTGGATGATGGCGGTCCCCGAGAGGCCGTGGCCGGTAGACCCGCCCGGATCGGCCTCCGCATCGACGACATCGAGGATGCGATCGACGATCAGGCCGACTCGTCGTCCAGCGGCGGCGCAGACGACGACCTGGAGCGACCCCGGCGATGCTTCGGGCGAGGAATCGTTCCCGTCGCCGAGGAGGTCCGCGAGGCGGAGTAGGGGGATGATGTGTCCCCGGTATTGCGTGACTTCGTGTCCGCCGCTGCGTTCGACCGCTCGCCGGGGGATCTCCTCGAGCCGATCGACTCGCGAGAGGGGTATCCCTATCCGTCGGTCGCCGCTGAGGCCGACGAGGAGGGTCGATTGGAACCGACTCGAGGTGTCGGAGGCGATGGCGGCGGCGGGCAAATTGCGATCGCGGATCTCCGCGATGACGCCGGCGTGCTGGGCCAACCCCAGCACGTCGAGGATCAGGGCGACCCGGCCGTCGCCGAGGATGGTGGCCCCCGCATAGATCGGGACGCCCTTGAGCTGCTTGCACATCGGCTTGACGACGATCTCCTCCGTGTCGCTGACGCCGTCCACGACGAGGCCGAAGGGCCGGCCGTCGGCTTGCAGGACGACGATGTTGACGGCGTCGGCATCCTTCGCCTCGGGGGCGTCCTCGACGTGCAACTCGCGGTTGAAGTAGACGATGGGCAGGAGTTGCCCGCGCAGCCGGTACACGGGTGCGCCGTGCAGCGATTCGATCCCGCGCCGGGCCTGCTCGCGCTCGAGGCGGACCAACTCCAGCAAGCTGACTTGCGGAATGGCGTAGCAGTCGCCGCCGCTGTGGACGAGGAGCGTGGGAATGATAGCCAGGGTGAGCGGGATCTTGATGCGGATCGTGGTCCCGCGACCGGGTCGGCTCTGGAGGTCGATGCTGCCGCTGATGCGCTCGATGTTGATCTTGACGACATCCATGCCGACGCCGCGACCGGAGACGCTCGTCACGGCGGTGGCAGTCGAGAACCCAGGCAAGAAGATCAGTTGGAAGAGTTCGCGCTCCGTCATGCGGCCGGCCTGTTCGCGGTTGACGAGGCCGCGCTCGACGGCCTTGTCGCGGATGCAGATCGGGTCGATGCCGCCGCCGTCGTCCGTCACTTCGATATTGACTTGCCCCCCTTCGTGGAAGGCGCGCAGGCAGAGGTGCCCCTCGGCGGGCTTGCCCCGCGCGACGCGATCCGCCAAGCTCTCGATGCCGTGATCGATCGAGTTGCGGACGAGGTGCGTCAGCGGATCCTTGATGGCCTCGATGATCGACTTGTCGAGTTCGGTCTCCTTGCCCTCGAGGGTGAGGCGAACCTGCTTGCCGCACGTCAGGGCGAGGTCGCGGACGACGCGGGGGACCTTGTTCCAGATCGTCGAGATCGGCTGCATGC
>JANXSH010001148.1 GCA_025356615.1 Planctomycetia bacterium
GGGCGGGGCGCTGCATCCGCCCGGCCTGCGCATGGCCGAAGCGTTGACGGAAGTGCGCGAGTCGTTGCAGAGGAACCTGGACGTGAACGAGCCCGGCGTCGAACACGGCCAACTGGAGCGATTGGCGGGGTGCATCGCTAGGGGCTTGGAAGAGGTGAAGGCAGAACGGCGAGAAGTGAAAGAGCAAGGGAAAGAACTCCAGCGGGTGGCCGAAACCCTGAACGTGGAGTCGGGTACGATGGAGCAGAGGAAGGAGCAATACGAGCAATTGCAGCCGGAGTATGAAGGGAAGGGAGGGAAGTCCTACGAGCGGTTGGCGAAGGGGATGGTGGCGTGGGCAGCAGGGCTGTTCCTGAAGGTGGAGCTAGCCGAAGGGGAGAAAGGGCCGGTGGACAACCTGGAACGGGAGAGGTTCTTCCGCAATCCCAAGGGACACGAGCGCGCGGGGGTGAGGATCGTGCAGGAAGGACCGACGCGGTTGATGGCGTTGGACGCTCACCTCGTCCACGACGGCCCGTTCACCGCCGAAGAGTTGTTGCCCTATCGGCATGCTCGTGTTCCTAAAGATCGAGAGGACGCCATCAGCCGTCGCAAGGTCATGCGCAAGGCTCGTTCAAAAAACACGGCCCGTCTTGCTCAGAAAGTTAGAAGAGCGGTACAGGAACCAATCCTAGCCGCTTTTCGGCCTGTTGAAAAAAAGGGGTACATGGGGTCGAGCGTAACCTGCCCCACAGCGACTGCGACGCCGCGTACCACACTGACCGCGACCGCCATGTCGTCAGCGTCCTGGGCACGCTCCACTTCGACCGCTCCTACTACTACTGCCGCCGATGCGGCCAGGGCTTTACCCCTTTCGACGAGCAAGCCGGCTTCACGGAACGCCAACTCACCCCCGGCACGGAACGCCTCGCCACTCTGGCCGGGGGCGTCTGCGAGAAGCTCTCGGGCGGGGGGCCGACACCCTCGAGGAGATGGCCGGCATCCGCCTGTCCGAGTCGACCGTCGGGCGGACGACCGAGGACGGGGGGCGGCGGATGGCCGAGCTGTTCGGGCAGGGGCAGACCGTCGGTCCCGCCGTGCAGTGGAAGTGGCACCTCGACGCGCTGGGGCAAAAGGTGGCGTACATCACCATCGACGCGACCGGCACGCGGCAGCAGGGGCCGGGCGGCAAGAAGGCTGAAGGTCGCATGGCCTACGTCGCGGGGTGTACGACCCGACGCCGGTGGACTGGCTGTTGCCGCCGGATAAGAAGCCGCCGCAGATTCGAGCCCGCTACGTCTCGGGGATCTACCCGCTCGACCAGATGGGACCGCCCCTTCCCAAATATCCTATCTTTATGAGATTGCCCTGCGCTCACACCCGCTCGAGAAGTGAGCGACTCGAACCAACAGTCACCAAACAAGGGGAACAGCGATGGAATTCAACATCCAGCGTGAGGGCCGCAAGTGGAGCCGTGAGGAAATCGAGCAGAAGTATTACAAGCTCACCCCCGAGAAGATCGAACTGATCGAGGGCAAGATGTTCTGGAACGATGAGGAACGCCTCGCCATGCTGGCACTGCTCCTCGAAAACGTCGGCATGGACGCCGCCGTGGCCCTTGGCGATGCCGACCTGTGGCGACAGGCGATCGACGCCCGCCTTGGGTCGTGAATGGCCCGCGGCCCCTCATCGGCGGCATCACACGAGCAAGTCCGCCACCTGCACCACCGCCGTCGGCACCGCCAGAGGCGAGACGGCGTCCGCCGGGCCGAACGCCTGTTGGGTAGCGTAATCGCCGGCTTGGGGATCGTGGTAGACGAGCAACCTCCGCCCGTTGATGTCCACCACCCAGTAATCGCGAATGCCGGCCGTAGCGTACAGCAGCCGCTTCTCGTTCGTGTCGAAGTCGAGGGAGGAGTCCGATACTTCGATTACCAGTTCTGCTGTCGTCGGGTGCCCCATGTAGTCGCGCGGCGTGCCTGGCACGACGGCGAGGTCAGGTTTCGGGTCGATGTCCTGGCCGAGGATCAAGGGAGACTGATGTCGGAGCCACCACCTTGCCCCGAAGCCGGTATGGATCGCCACTTCCACCAGTTTGAGCGTGATCGCGTGGGGTGGGTTCATCTTACCCTCCTCCAGGATGATACCGTCGATCAACATCGCCCGTCGGCCCTCGAACGCGCCTAGGTCGCCGAAGCGGTGGAACTCGGCGCACGTCCAGCGCACCGGGCGAGGGCCGGCCGACGCGGCTCGCGCTGGTGGAAGTAACATCGTCGTCACGGCAATACCTCCTGTTCGGCACACTCTTCAATTTGATACCCGGATGTCTTCCTTGGGTCCAGGCGAAGCCGCCGAAGGCCAAAGCCCAGCGGTGTTGGGGGCCTGGGGAGACTTCGACTCCAGCGAACCGTAATGGCCCCCAACGTCCGCTACGGCACATTGTTCGGCTCGAATTTCTACTCCGTTCCTCGTCGGTAGCGCAGGGTTCGGTGGCGCGATCCCTACCGCACATCGCCCGGTAAGGGGTCTGCGGCTGGGACCTTCGCCAGCACCTGCTCGAACGCTCCACGGTTTCCCCGCGCTGCCCGTACCTCGAGATACTCCAACTCCGCGTCTGCCGCCAATTTCTCCCGCACCGCCTCTTCCACCCACGCCGACTCGCTGATGCCTCGCCGGGCGACCAGGCCCAGAACCTCGGTTCGTAATCCTTCCGGCAACTCCACCTGTAAAGCGCTCATCCGCCCACCCCCAGTCGTCCCAATGCTTCGGCCGGCGTCAACAACTCGACCCCGTGCCGCCGTGCCCCCTCGGCCATGTCTCGCGTGTTATGCGTCACAACCCACGAACTCCCGGTCGCTACCGCCGCCTCCAACACCAAATCATCGCCTGGGTCCGCGACAGCCGGTCGAAGCCGAAATCGAACCGCGCTCCGCTTCCCCGTGCTACAAAGGTAATCGAGCAGCACGTCAACGTCCTCGGGGGGCAGCGGCACGAGCCCCGGCCTTTTGAAAACATCCTCGTATTCGAGTACCAGAGCTGCTGTCAACCCAACAGTGAATTGGCCGCGTCCGACTGCCTGCAATAGTGCGTGAGACGCCCCGCGCGAGGATCGACCGCAGGCCGCGTCCAGCGCCATTCTATGCTTGCTCCACCTCCTCGGATATCTTCCCATAGATCATCCGCATCTGGATCTTCTCGCTCAAGGCGGCGCACTGGGAGAGGAAGATCGAAAACAGTTGGTCGCCGCGAACCTTTTCGCTCGTCAATTCCCGAAGCGCCTCTTGCTTGATCTGCGTCACCCGTCGAAGGAAGCGCCGTAACTGTTCCGGCTCTGCCACCTCCATCTGCTCCAATTCGACGGTCAGTGTGCGACCGATGAAGTCATCGAGTTTCTGCCTCTGGGCCTGGTCCGCCGTTGCTGCGACCTGTTCACGCCGCCGACGCACCCAACTCCAGATCAGGAGCGCAAATGCGCCCACTCCGAACAGAGCTTCCTTAGATTTCGAGATGAGTTCCAAACCCTGGGAAAGACGGTTCAACCCGGCAGACGGGTCGTGGTACTTCGCGACGCTGGGGTGCATGACGGCAGCGTCATATTCCTTGGCAGCCTTCGCCGACAGCAAGGCGGGGTAGGAGGACCGCAAATCCGTCTCGTAAATGGCCGCCAGCGCCTCGTGGACCAACCGATCGGAAGCGTCCGCCTGACCCACCAGCAGCGACATCACCGCCACGGTCCGCACGGGTTCAGTCGGCACCGGCGACTTGCCAGGGTAGAGCCCCTTCGGGATCGTGAAGACGGTGAGCCACGGATGACGCATCGCCAACCCTTCCGGGTCGCCGATCCCGATCAGCTTCAAATCATCGAGCTGGAGAAGTTTCTCCACGATCGGATTCATCCAGCCCGTGGTGACGAGGGCGGCATCGACACCTTTGTCGCTGCCGATCACGCCGAAGTGTTCCTCTTTGTCCATGATCCTCGTAGCCGGAATGCCGTAATGTTCGAGCACCGTGTGAGATGTCTGGCGCATGGTCGAACCCTTTAGCCCCAGCGCGATCCGCCCTTTCAAATCCTTCGGCTCTTTGATCTCGTTGATCCCCTTCTTTTTGCGCACGATTATGTGGAGCGGTTCGGGGAACAGCGGGGTAATTCCCGCAATCTTCTTGGGTAACGGTGAAACCGTCTGGATCAAGGCGAAGTCGGCTTCGTCGTTGAGCAACAGGTCGATATTCGCCTCGGTGCCGGGGGAAACGAGGATGAGAACGGACCAGCCGGGATTACGCTCCTGCAAGCGCTTGGCGATCTCTTGTGCGAGGGTGTGGTAGAGGCCGTTTTCCTGGCCTGCGGCGATGCGGATTTTGTGAGGAAGTGGATCGTAGGATCGATACCACATCAGGATGCCAACGATCAGGGCGACCGTGGCTGCGAACGCGAGGATCAGGCGAACGAGTTTGACCATGGGGATGCTCGTGAAGGGTTCGGACATCGAGAGACCGATCAAAGAAGTATTCGTCGAGTAACCCCAAATATTTGCCAGCGACTCTTGGTCCCACGATCACGGACTCTTCATCCCAATGCTCGGGTTGGACCTTTTGTATCAAGGTAGCCATTCCGTGCATCCACCAATAGAGGAAGGGGCGGAGACTCTCGTCCCCGCCCCCAAATCTTCACCCAACCTCCGGGGCGTGAGTCTCGAGGGCGCGAGTCTCGCGGAGACTCTCGTCCCCGCCCCCAAATCTTCACCCCGAGCCCGTCACGCGCTCTTCTTCTCCCCCGGCGGCGGCAGGCTCGAGCGGTCAAACAGCGGCCTCTCGCCCTTGATGACGGCGGCATCGACGACGTACTTCGACTTGTGCTCCAGGTCCGGCAGGTCGTACTGGAGGTCCAGCATGATCTCCTCGACGATCGACCGCAGGCCGCGAGCGCCGGTGTCTCGCTCCTTCGCCCGGCGGGCGATCTCCTTCAGGGCGCTGACGTCGAACTCGACCTCGGCCCCTTCCATCTCGAAGAGCTTCTGGTACTGGCGCACCAGGGCGTTCTTCGGCTCGGTCATGATCTGCATCAGGGCCTCCTCGTCGAGCGGGGCGAGCGGGGCGAGGACCGGGAGCCGGCCGATGAACTCGGGGATCATCCCGAACTCGATCAGGTCGTCCGCCGTCACCTGCGAGAGCAGCTCGCCGACGCCCTTCTCGTCGTTGGCCCCCTTGCCGCCGAAGCCGAAACTCCGCTTGCCGATGCGCTTGGAGATCGTCTCGTCGAGGCCGACGAACGTCCCGCCGCAGATGAACAGGATGTTCGACGTGTCCACCTGGATGTACTGCTGCTCGGGGTGCTTGCGTCCGCCCTGCGGGGGCACGTTGCTGACGGTCCCCTCGAGCATCTTGAGGAGCGCCTGTTGGACGCCCTCGCCACTCACGTCGCGGGTGATGCTGACGTTCTGCTGCGTCTTGGCGATCTTGTCCACCTCGTCGATGTAGACGATCCCGCGCTGCGCCGCCTCGATGTCGAAGTCGGCGGCGTGCAGCAGCTTCAGGAGCAGGTTCTCCACGTCCTCGCCGACGTAGCCGGCCTCGGTCAGCGTCGTGGCGTCGCCGATGGCGAAGGGCACGTCGAGGACGCGGGCCAGCGTCTGCGCCAGGAGCGTCTTGCCGCTGCCGGTCGGGCCGATGAGCAGGATGTTGCTCTTATCGACCGTAACCTCGCCGTGGCTCTGCTCGGAGAGGCTCAGGCGCTTGTAGTGGTTGTGGACGGCGACGGAGAGGATCTTCTTCGCCTTCTGTTGCCCCACGACGTAGGCGTCGAGTTTCTCTTTGATCGTGCGCGGCGTCGGGATGTGAGACAACGAGGTGCGTGTGCCGCCGCGACGACGTTTTTCCTGCTCGATGATCGATTGGCATAGTTCGATACACTCGCCGCAGATGTACACGTCGCCCGGCCCCTCGACGAGGGGGCCGACGTCCCGGTAGTTCTTGCGGCAGAACGAGCACGCGGCGTTCCGGTTCCGGCCCGTGTTGCCGGTCGGCTTGCGCCCTGGTCCCCCTGTGCCCGAGTCTTTCGTCGGCATGCGGTCTCCTTTGACGCCCGTTCCGCAGTTCTGGGGGTCAGGCCCCAGGGTGGTTGCGGAGGGATGAGATACTGCTATGGTCAGGTTCGAGGCGGACGGGCGGGACGTTCGTCCCGACGAGTGGCAGCCCCGCAACGTGTTCGTTTCGATTCTCGTATCGGATTCTACGGGGAGGCATAAAGATCCGCAAGGACTTTCGCCAACTCACTCCGCGGGGCGGATGCCATCCGATGGCGTATGCGTCCCATCGCATCCGGGCGATGGTTCAGGCGTCTTCTGGATCGACTCAGGGCCGGCCCGAGCCGTGGGAGCCTTCGCACCTTCGACCGACCTCTTGATTTCCCCTCCGAGCAGGGCACGAAGCGAGTGGTATTCCTTCTCGCTGATCGCCCCCTGTTCATACAATGCACGGTAGCGGGCGAGTTCGTTTCCCGCTTCGGGACGGGCCGCATCGAGTCGCAATCGACGACGGACGATCGCGATTACCACCGCCCCCGTAAGCAAGACCCCCACGAGGGATATCGTTGGGATCAGGAACGTGGTGTCGAATGCCAGGATCACGCAGGGAGCAACCATGCTAGCCTCGCACGCAGCGAAAAAAGCTTATCCGACCTCGAGTCTGGCGGAAACCCTCGCTCGTGCCCTCTATTATAGCGCCTGGTCCGGGGATTGGCAGTCAACTCTTTTTTCCCGGAGACGGTGCGTCATTCCGGTCGCGCCTCACGCCGATCATCTTCGGCGCTACCCCCCCGCCCGCCCCGGCTTATCACGCCCCACACCCCCCAGAGGACTCCCGCCGGCCACCGGCCCGGCAAGGTAAATACCCCATGACACGCATCCTCGTCAACCTCACTGCTTTCAACCTCGTCGCACTCTTCGCCGCTTTCGGCGTGGGATGGATGTCGTTCCTCGCCGGCAGCCGGGCCAACCCCGACGACTCGAAGTTCCTCCTGCACATCTACCTCGGCCTGATGGCCGTCACGACGACGCTGGGACTACACTGTCTCGTGTTCATCTACTTCCTCGGCACGGGCCGGTGGGTCAAAGAGGTGTCGCTCGCCTACGGGCTGACCGACTACCACCGGCTGCCGACCCACACGCGCGAGCTCAAGCGCCGCGCCTTCCCCGTCGCGCTGCTCTCGATGGTCGTGACCATCGTCGCGGCGGCGGCCGGCGGCGGTAGAGCCACGCTGGATTGGCCCTGGTGGATTCACGGCGGGCTGACCGTCGTGGCGCTCGGCGTCAATATCTGGGCCTTCTTCCCCGAGTACCGCTGCGTGAAGGAGAACGGCGGGGTCATCGCCGAGGTGATGCGCGAGGTCGAACGCATCCGGGCCGAGCGCGGCCTGAACTCCAACGAGGAGGCGCTACGCGAACAACAGGGGCAAGTATCCGGTTGAACCGGCGGGGCGGACGAGGTACACTTGAATCAGGGTTGGGCGAATCGTCGAAAGGGGCTTCCTATGTTCCATCTCGTGTTGGTCGGCGCACTGGTGGCGATGGCGGACGACGCGCCCAAAGTCAGCCCGGTCGCGCCGAGTCTGCCGGCCCTGACGAAGGAAGAAGAGACGCGCATCGAGACGGTCGTCGATCGGCTCATCCTGGCCGACACCGGTCGGCTGCGCGGCGACGACGCCCGCAAGGCGATCAAGGATTTCGACAAACTCGGCCCGGAGTCGATCCCGGCGCTCATCCGCGGACTCACGCGCTCGGCGAAGCTCGAGCATAGCTGTCCGGTGGTCCTCATCTCCAAGAAACTCATCCGCCTCCTCGACGCTTCCACCGACCCGGTCTTGCTCGAGTACGCGCGGGACGAGATCGGCGCGGGGATCAAGGGGTCCGCCCACGCCCGGATCTTGCAAGACCTCCGTTTCCGCGTCTCCCTGCGCAAGAACGCGGTCGCCCGGATGAAGCCGATCACTCCGGTAACGAAACCCGCAGCGGATCTCTCGACGCAGGAGTTGGCCAAGGCGGTGTCCACGACGCGCGGCATTTCGTTGCGTGGGATCTTGAAGGAGCTGGCGAAGCGCGACGGCAAGGAGGCTCTCGACGGGCTGACGACGGCTGCGGGCAGCAGCAACAGCAACACGCGCTTCGTCGGGCGCGAGATGCTCGACATCCACCTGGGGCGAATGCCCGCGTCGAGCCTCTCCGAGGTGCTGAAAGACAACCGCGTCGAGGCCCGTCTCGGAGCCGTCCGCGTGGCGGGGACGCAGGACAAGATGGTCCCCGCCCTGATCGAGCGCATCACCGACGAGAGTGCCGCCGTCCGCGCCGAGGCCCGCGCCTCGCTGAAGAAGCTGACCAAGACGGAGGACTTCGGCCCCGAGGCGGATGCGACCTCGGCCCAGCGGCGCGAGGCGAAGGAGAAGTGGCAAAAGTGGTGGGACGGGCGATCCGAGAAGCAGAGGTGATACGATCGGTGCAACTACTTCGGATCCCCCCTTGACATCGAGGACGACGAAATCGACCTAAAACTTCCTCCCTTCGAGCTTGGCGCGGCGGGAGGAAATCGGATATCGTAAATAAAGACCCTTTCGCAAAGGACTGCACTCACCACTCCCCTGGACGAGAGCCGTCATGCCGCGAACGTCCGACCCCGCGACGATCACCTCCCGCCTCGACGCCAGCCGGATGAAAACGGTCGGCGTCCGCAGCTTCCTCCAAGAACTGCTCGGCGCGGTCGAAACGACCCTCATCCCCCTCAAGCTGCGCGTCGCCACTGGGGCGGGTCTCGCGCTCGGCGGCCTGGCGGCGCTGGGGCACCTGCCGGGCGTGACGTTCGCCCTGTCGCCGCCCGGCTGGGGCTGGCTCCTCGTCGCGGCGGGGATCGTCGTCTTCGCGTGGATGACGGGCGTCCTCACCCAGGTCACGTTCGCCGAGCTGTCGCGCATGCGGCCGGGCCGGTGGGACGACTTGCACGACGGCAACTTTTGGCTGGTCATCCGCCTGAGTCTGTTGGTCGGAATCTACCTCGGGGCGCTGGTCGGCCTGCTCGCGCTATCGCGGGCCACCTCGGACTGGATCATCGCGAACTCGGCCCTCGACTACGGCGCGGAATGCCTGAGCGGCCTCCGGGCCGTCACGGTCCTCGTACTCGTCGTCGGCGTCGTGATGGTGCCCCTGTTGTTGCCGCTTGCACCGCTCCTCATCGTGGAGCAATGTTCGCTCCCCTCGGGCCTGCTCCAGTGGGCACGCCTGTTTCGAGAGCACCGCAACAGGCTCGTGTTGGCCGAGTCCGTGACGCTCCTCATCGCCGCCTCGCTCGCCCTGCCCGCCGTCCTCGTCGGCGCGATCGTGGCGTGGGTGTATCCCGAAGGGACGGGCGGCTGGATGCCCCGCGTCCTCGCCGGCCCCGTCTGCGCGGTGCCATTGGCGTACATCGCCGTGGCGAACGTGTTCATCTACCTGAAACTGCGCTACGAGCGCGGATGAGCCGTCATTCCCCCTCGGGCACGCGCGTCATGCGCGGCGGGGCGGACAACGCCGCGCGGGTCTCGGCGAGCAGCGCGCCGAGCGCGATACGGTCGCGCCAGTCCTTCTCAGGATGGCTCCCGCGCGCCGTCTCGGCCCGAACGAGAGCCGCCTTCGCCTCGGCGTCGTGGCCGAGTCGCTTCGCCGTGAGCGCCTGGAAGAGCGGGACGAAGGTCTCTTCCCCGCTCTCGGGTGCCTTGGCGGCAACGGCGAGGGTGCGCGCGGCGTCTTCGAAGCGACCCATACGGTACTGAGCCGCGCCGAGTCGGCCCGACGCATAGGGCCGTCGTGTGGCACGATGAGTCGCCAGGGCGGCCATGTGCATGCCACGGGTCGAGGCTGGGGGCATTGGCACACACAAGGCCAAGCGAAGCGCGACCCATTGGAATTGACGACATTCCGCCTCACGCAGGCGGTATCGAGAAGCAGGCGGGACACCGCTGGCGATTTCGGCGAGGACAAGGCGGATCGAATCGTAGCCTCGTAGTTGGTCTAGCAAGTCGGAAGAATACTCGTACATGGGCAATGTAACCGCCAGGCGGTATCCCCGGATGGCCCGCGCCCAGTCCCCCGCCTCGGCTGCCGCGTTGCTCCGATGGCTAACGTTGTAGTTGATCGGCCGGAGGTGGACGCGCGGATCGAGGAGCAGCGCCCAGGCGAGCCGGGCGGCGGACTCCTGCGGTTTGCCCAACCGCGCGAGGACATGGGCGTGGTGGATGTGTAGTCCGGCGTCTTGGTGTTGGATCGGGTCGCGCAGGAGGTATCGGAGGTGATGGTCCGCCGCGTGGTCGTCGCCGTCCATCATCGCATCCTCGAGCCGGCGCAGGTGCCAGGCGATATCCGGCTCCGCCCACCGCGTCATCGGGGCGCGATCCTCTGCCGCCTGGTCGCGATGGACGAGGACGGTCTTGCCATCTCGCTTACCGAATTGGTAGCCTGCCGGAGGCGTCGGAGCCTTACGATTTGGCCACACGAAGGAAATCTCAGGAAGCGAGCCGCCTTTCTCGACGACCCAGGCGCGGGTTCGGGGAGTTGCTTCATCGGACTGTGCGACCAAAGTCTTCCCGTCGCTCGCGAAGGCGATGCCTCGAATTGCTTCGCGGAACGGCCTCGCGCAAAACACTCTCTTTCCCGTTCTGGCATCCCACGCCATCACCTCCGACCTCCCGGCGACCCCGGCGATGAGCGAGCCATCCTTGTTCGTGAGCAAGGATGCTCCAAGAACACCAACTGGCCCATAGAGAACCTTCGCGTCATGCCCGGATCTCTCTTCCAGACGCGGGACGTTGGACAGGCCACCAGCCGAATAGAGATGCCCCTGTGCGTCGAAGGCGAACGTGTCCATTCCCTCCATAGGCAGCGTCAGGAGGATTTCCCCCGATTTGCCCTCGCGGACGCGCAGTTTCCCGTCGCCCCAGGTGAGTAGGCGAGAGCAATCGGGGGAATAGGTGAAGCCCCTGGGTCGGTTTCCGAATCGTTCGATCGATGGAAGTGGGCTTCCGTTCCGGCTATTGCAGACCTTCACTTCGTAGTTCGTACTGTACAAGAGCTTCGTCCCGTCGGGGCTGAACGCGATCGCCGGGAACTGATCCTCCGCATGATCCTGGATGGCATATCGTGTCGCTCCGGTCCT
Source organism: Planctomycetia bacterium (assembly GCA_025356615.1). Taxonomy (GTDB): domain Bacteria; phylum Planctomycetota; class Planctomycetia; order Gemmatales; family Gemmataceae; genus JANXSH01. Next base: position 11,149 of record JANXSH010001148.1, read on the forward strand.
CGTATCCAATACCCGAATCTCTCCCACCCAGTACGATTCTCTGACTTCACACGCCAGCATCGTGCCGTCCGGGCTGTAGGTGAGCGATCTCGTAGAATTCGTCCCCGATAGGAAGCGGATGTGCTTCCCCGAGGCCGCATCCCAGACGCGAATCCATCCCTTGCGTGTCGCGGAGGCGATCTGCTTCCCGTCAGGACTCCAGGCAATGGCATCGACATCATCGACGAGGTGCTGGAGGTAGTTGCGTATCGGAAGGCCCGTTGCCGCGTCGCGGATGCGGACGATTCCCAACGGCTCGCCGGTCGCCAGGAACTTCCCATCGGGGCTGGCTGCGACACATTTTATGATAGGGCCGCCCCACCTGTCGTCTCCGTAAAGGCGACGACCTGTTGCGATATCCCACCCAATCAGGCGACGAGAGTAGATATCACCAGTGCCCATGCTCCTTGACATGGACAGGTAGACTACACGCGAACCACTCACGCTGACGATGTGATCCACTATCAAGACATTTTGGAAACCATAATATCGATTCACTGGGGGAGGGTTCATCCGCACGTCCCACATCCGCACGGTCCGATCGCCGGCAGAGGAGACGAGCCGCGCCCCTTCCGGGCTGAACGACAGGGTGTATACCTCCCCCTCGTGTCCGCGAAACGTCTCGAGCAGTCGGCCCGTTCGCGTCTCCCAGAGCCGAACGGTGCCGTCCGCGTGGCCGGTCGCGACGGCCAGTTCATCGGGACAAAACGCGACTCGGGTCAACCCCACCCCTTTCACCCGGAAACGCATCGACTCGCGGCCCGTGGTAGCGTCCCAGACCGATGCCGTGTCGTACTCGTCACCCGCCGAGAGAATTCGCCGCATGTCCGAGGAGAAGACGATTCCCGGTTTGGACCCATTGCTACCTTCGCGGGTCGTCACGGCTCGCCCCGTCCGCGCGTCCCACACTCGGATCAACCGATGGCTCGTCGATACGAGGCGCGACCCATCCGGGCTGAAGGTCAACCCCTCGACCGTCTCTCGGAGTCCCTTCAGGTCGAGCAGCTTCTTCCCGGTCGTCGAATCCCAGACATACAGCGTCGCATCCTTCGCCCCGGAGGCGACCCGCGTGGCGTCGCGGCTCATCGCCAAGGCGGTGATCGCCTTGTCGTGCGCGACCCAGGATCGGCGGACCTCGTTCAGCCTCCCTGGGTGGATCCGAATCGTGCTCCCTTCGCAGGAGGCACGAATCTCCGCTTTTCCCGTAGGCGCGGGGTCGTCGATCCGCTCGAAGGTCCGCCCGTCGCGCAGGCTGCGGAAGCCTTTCGGGCTCCACGTCTCGAGATGGCCCTCCGGCGTGAACTCAGCATACGAGCCATCCCGCGTCAGGATCGCCTGGTTTCGCATCAGGAGCGCACACAAGTGGCGATGCTCCCAGCCGCGCAGATCCCAGCGGCACGCTCCCAACTCGCGCCAGGCGTCCGTGACGTTCCCCGACTGCCACGCCCTGTGGGCCGACCGGAGTTGCGCGCCGTAAAGTTCCCAGTCGGTGGCGCTCACGGTGGGCGTCTTCGCGGGCGGGGCGGCCACGCCAGAGCGGAGCGCGACGAAGGCGAACACCGCGACGAGACCGAGACGGATGAAAGACATGGCGACTCCGTGTAGGGGGTGGCGAGGAGGCATCGACAAGAACGTCTTGGGGGGATGAACTTGCGCCCCAAGGTGTTGACTCCGACCCTTTCACCCTCGACAATGCGCTTCACGGAGAACTACCGCCGATGAACGCGCACCCTCGTAAACTGCCCATTCCCCTGGTCCTCGTCCTGCTCGGGGGCTTCGCCGTCGGCGTCCTGGCCGAACGCGCCGGGTGGATCCCCGGCCCGCCCACGCCGGGCGACCCCTCGTCGCGCGGTGACTACGCCGCGCTCTGGGAGGCCCGCGACAAGATCCAGAAGAACTTCGTCAACCGCGACAAGACCCACGACGCCAACCTCGCCTCCGGGGCCATCAACGGCATGGTCAACGCCCTCGACGACCGCGGGCACACGGTCTACCTCTCCAAATCGGGCCGCGAGCGCATGCGCGAGGGGCTATCCGGCGAGATCGAGGGCATCGGGGCGCGCCTCGCGCTCGTCGCGCAGCGCGCGACCATCGTCCAGGTCATGCCCAAGTCCCCCGCCCGCACCGCCGGCATCCGCGCCGGAGATGTCCTCGTCGCCGTCGATGGCCAGACGACTCTCGGCCAGACGCTCCAGCAGGTCGTCAACCGCTTGCAGGGCAAGCCCGGCTCGACGGTCCAACTCCGGCTCTCGCGCGTCGGCACCAAGACCCCCCTCGAGATGAACGTCGCCCGCCAGAAGGTCGATGTCCCCGAGGTCAGGTGGCACGTCCTGCCGGGGGAGCCGCGCGTCGCCCACCTCGCGTTCCAGCGATTCTCGGCGACGAGCAGCAAGCAGATGCACGCGGTCCTCGGCGAGATCGCCAAGAAGGACATCGCGGGACTCGTCTTCGACCTGCGCGGCAACGGCGGCGGCCTCAAGGAGCAGGCCATCGCCATCGCCGCCGAGTTCCTCCCGCCCGACACCGTCGTCCTCGTCCAGGAGGACGCCACCGGCAAGAGCGAGGAGGTCCGCACCGGCGGCGACGGCCTGTGGCGCGACAAGCCGATGGTCGTCCTCGTCGATGGCGGCAGCGCCTCTTCCGCCGAGATCCTCGCCGGGGCGCTGCAAGACCACGAGCGAGCCCGCATCGTCGGCACGCGGACCTACGGCACGGGCACGGTGTTGCGCGAGTTCGGCCTGAAGGACGGCTCGGCCCTACTCCTCGCCGTGTCGCTGTGGCGCACGCCCAACGGCCGGCAGATTTGGAACCAGGGCATCCAGCCCGACAAGGATTGCCTCGTCGCGCTCCCCGCCGGGGCGCTGCCACTCATCCCCGACGACGAGCGCTCGCTGAGCGCAGAGGAGTTCGCACGAACCACGGACAAGCAGCTGGTCGAGGCGCTGGCGCGATTGCGCGAGAAGCTGAGGGCGAAGAAGCCGTGAGTGTGGACGATCACCTTACGAAGGAGACGGGACATGACGCGACTGGTCGGGACGATGGTGCTGTTGGCGTTGGCCGGCACGACGTGGGCGGCGGGCCCGCCGGACGCGGCGACGTGGACGCGGTTCGGGGAGATCGAGGAGGCGGTGCGGATATACCGACGAGGCCTTGGGCTGTATCAGGCGGGCAAGCTCACGGAAGCGACCAAAGCGTTCGTGGAGGTGCTCGAGAGGACCGAGGGGCTGTACCCCAAGGCGCGCTACCCGCAGGGGCACCCTTTCCTGGCCATCAGCCTGAACGACCTGGCATTTCTGCACGCCTATCAAGGAGAGGACGCGAAAGCGGAGCCGCTGTTTATGCGTGCGCTGGCGATGAACGAGGGGCTGTATCCCAGGGCGCGCTACCCGAAGGGGC
>JANXSH010001195.1 GCA_025356615.1 Planctomycetia bacterium
CATGGGCACGGATCAACGATTCCAACTGTCGGAGCGGGCGGAACACGAGTCGCTTCAGATCGCCGCCGCCGTGGCCGTGCCGCTGGTCAAGAACGGGGCGTTGGTCGCGATGCTGTGCCTGCACATCGCCACTCCGCGCGACTGGACGGACTCCGACCTTGGGCTAGTCGAGGAGACCGCGGAGCGGACCTGGGCGGCGGTCGAGCGGGCGCAGGCCGAGGCGGCGCTGCGCCACCGCACCGCGCAGTTCGAAACCCTGGTCAATCAAGCGCCGCTCGGCGTCTACCTGGTGGACGCCAACTTCCGCATCCGGGAGGTCAACCCGGTCGCGCGGCTGGTGTTCGGCGACATCCCCGGTGGGGTCGTCGGCCGCGACTTCGACGAGATCATCCACATCCTCTGGGAAAAGAAGTACGCCGACGAGCTCGTACGGATCTTCCGCCACACGCTGAAGACCGGAGAGCCGTACGTCACGCCCGAGCGTGGGGAGCTTCGCGCCGACAACGGGGTCGCCGAATATTACGAGTGGCGGCTGCACCGCATCATCCTGCCCGACGGCCGCTTCGGCGTGGTGTGCTACTTCCGCGACATCTCGGGCCACGTGCAGACCCGCGAGGCGCTGAAGGAGATCGACCGCCGCAAGAGCGAGTTCCTGGCGATGCTGGCCCACGAGCTTCGGAACCCCCTCGCCCCCATCCGAAACGCCGCGCAAGTCCTGCGACTTTCGGAGGCCAGCGGGGAGGCCGTCCGGTCGGCAGCGGCGATGATGGAACGGCAAGTCGGCCACATGGTCCGGCTGGTGGACGACCTGCTCGACGTGAGCCGCATCAGCCGCGGCAAGATCGAACTCCGGCGGGGGCGGGTCGAACTGGCGTCGGTGGTGCATCAGGCCGTCGAAGCCAACCGCTCCCAGTACGAGAACATGGGTCACGAACTGACCGTGACGGTGCCGCCGAAGCCGATCTACCTGAACGCCGACCCGACCCGGCTGACCCAGATGGTGGGGAACCTTCTCAACAACGCCTGCAAGTTCACCGACCGGGGCGGGCGAATCGAACTGTCGGTCACGCGCGCGGGCGGGGAGGCCGTTCTCCGGGTGCGGGACACCGGCGTCGGCATCGCCGCCGAGCAACTCGCCAGCGTCTTCGACATGTTCACGCAGATCGATACCTCGCTGGAGCGGTCGGTCAGCGGGCTGGGCATCGGCCTCACGTTGGTCAAGAGCCTGGTGGAAATGCACGGCGGCACGGTGGCCGTCCACAGCGCCGGCATCGGCCAGGGGAGCGAGTTCGTGGTGCGGTTCCCGATCCCGGTCGCCACGCCCGACCCGCCGCCGGAGCCGACTCCGGGCGAGCAACCGCTGACGACCGGCCGCCGCATCCTCGTGGTCGATGACAACCGGGACTCCGCCGAGTCGCTGTCGCAGTTGTTAGAGTTGACCGGCAACGAGACGAACACCGCCTACGACGGCCTTGAAGCAGTGTCAGCGGCAGCGGCGTTCCGGCCCGGCGTGGTGCTGCTCGACATCGGCCTGCCGAAGTTGAACGGCTACGAAGCAGCCCGAAGGATACGGGAGCAGCCGTGGGGGAAGGGCATGCCGCTGGTGGCCTTGACGGGATGGGGTCAGGACGAGGACCGGCAAAAGTCGAAAGACGCCGGGTTCAGCGGCCACCTGGTGAAGCCCGTGGACTACGCCGCCCTGACGAAACTGCTGGCCGAGTTGCTGCCGCTGGATAATGAATCGGCCGGAGACGCTCGGGTCGCCAACGGATGAGTGAGGTGGATGCCAGCATCGCCGCTTTTCGCCGCGAGGAGCGACGTGGCCACGCCTTCCGACTCGCGGCCGTCTCGGCACGTCGATCGGAACAGGCAGTCTGACATTTCGGGAGGGCAAAAGGAGGGCAACATTGCCCCTTCACCGGCAATCTTTCCGCCGTATAATCCCATTGCAGAAACGCCGTAATTTCCTCACACACAAGAGCTTTCAACGCATCCTCAACACACCTACAACTCTGACGAAACACGGGGGTAGTAGTCGCTGCACCTAGTACACACTGGCTGAATCCTCCCGCCATGAGTGCGGGTGGGTTTTCCAAGTTCACACGTTTAGCAGCCGACCGGCGTACGTCCATTTGTACGGCTTCGCCATCGTCCGGTTGTAATACTCGACGAACTCCAACATGCGATTCCGCAACTCGGCCTTCGAACGAAACGTCCCTCGTCGAAGCACCCGAC
>JANXSH010001375.1 GCA_025356615.1 Planctomycetia bacterium
GGCATTCGAGACGATCCGCGTCCACTTCCAGGAGTTGTTCCGCAAGCTCTTCGGCGGCGGCATGGCCGACATCCTCCTCGAGGAGGGCGTGGACATCCTCGAGAGCGGCATCGAGATCGTGGCCCGCCCGCCCGGCAAGGAGTTGCGCAGCATCTCCCTCATGTCCGGCGGCGAGAAGACGATGGCCGCCGTCGCGCTGCTGCTGGCGATCTTCCGCAGCAAGCCAAGCCCGTTCTGCATCCTCGACGAGGTCGATGCGGCACTCGACGAGGCGAACGTGAACCGCTTCACGGCGGTGCTGCGCGAGTTCCTCGACCGCTCGCAGTTCATCATCATCACCCACCACAAGCGGACCATGTCCGCCGCCGACGTGTTGTACGGCGTGACGATGCAGGAGGCGGGGATATCGAGCCGCTATTCCGTGCGATTCGAGGACTACCCGGACGAGGAGAGGGTGGCGGCGTGAAACCGCAGTTGCCAGTCCTCCGCATTTCTTAGCCCGACGCGCAAGCGAGGGTTGACGTTTCCCTCGCTTGCGTGTCGGGCTAAGAAGAAGCGGCGAGGGTTCATTCCTTCCCGCCCTTCCGACCGCGTAACTCTCGGCGCAACTCGGTCAGTTCGCGCTGGATGGCGTCGAGGCGTTGGAGCACCGCCTTCGGGACACCAAGCGGGGCTTCGGCCACCGCGCCGCTCTCCGATCGCCGGTCCATCTCGTTGCGCAGCAGCTCGCGATTCCGCTCCAACTGCCGGATGGATTCCTCCTTGCGAACGATCGAACGCCTTAGTTCGACCAGACGTTCGGCCCCTTTCTTCCGCACGGCTTGCCGCTTGTCCTTCCACGTTTTCAGCCGTTGCGTCGCTACATCCACCTGCTTCTGTAGCCGCTGTACCACAGGGATGTTCGACGGGTTCCGCTCCACGGTGAATATCTCAGCCTCGAGCCGTGCCACCTCCTTGGAGATGCCATTTTCTACTTCGCTCGGCGTCCGGTTTTCCCTCGCGTCGGCTTCCTCCTCGCGGAGTTGTTCCTCCAGGCTCACCAGGCTCTGCCGTTCTTCGATGATCTTTTCGGAGAGGGCGTTTTCCCTCTTGGTCCGCTCCGCGAGATCGAGAACTAGGGCGCGAGCCTGTTCGAGTCGGACGGCTATCCGCATTCGTTCTGCCTGCTCTGTCGCGTCCGCGTTTTCTTTTGGCCCCAGCTTCTCCTTCCGCTCGATCGGCTTCGGCTCCGCACCGGCGGCCCTCGCGATATTCACCGGGTCGCCCTGACCGGGTCCGATCGCCAGCCAGCTCGTTCCCGTGCCGACGAGTCCGCTCGCCACCAGCACGACCAGCACGACTTTCATCTTTGTCCAGAACATGGCTCGAAGCCCTCCCTCTGCCAGAGCGATTACTTGTTGCGACACTACCCCACGCCCGCCGGAAGCGAACGCCATAGCACCCTGAACGATCTTCCCAGCCAGCGCCGCCGATGCGACGCCTCTCGACGCCTCCACGGTTGCCATGGTTGCCGGTAGCGTAAGACCTCGCCGCACGAGTCGCTCGTGCAGTCGCTTCCGCCCGCGCTCCAAACGCCCCCGGATCGAACCCGCCGTGCAGCCGAGCCTCTGGGCGGCCTCCTCCTGACTGAGTCCTTCGAGGCAGCAGAGGACTACCGAGAGTCGGAGTGCCTCCGGCAGTCGTTGCAACTCCTCCTCGAGGATTTCCAACAATTCGCGGGCGGACACTTCCGAGAGCAGATCGTGTTGGCGATCCGCGCGATCCGAGCTGAGGATCGGCTCGGGTCGGCTCCGGGGACGCGCCTTCAGAGCCACCCGGTAGGCGACCCCGTACAGCCAGCCTGCGAGACTGTCGGGCCGTTCGATCGACCCTGCCCGGCGTGCCAAAACCAGGAACGTGGCCTGCGAGGCGTCCTCGGCGGCGTGGGCGTCTCGCAGCACCCGGCGACAGACGGCGAACACCATCGGCCCATACCGCGCCACCAGGGCGGCGAAGGCCGACTCGTCGCGCACCCGTGCGAATCGACTCAGGAGGTCGGCATCGGAGTCGGTCACGGCGGGCTTCGCCAGGTAGCGAAGCCGACGGATCAGGCCAGTCATTCGTAGCGGCATCGTCAGAAGTCCTCTCGCCGAGGGGCCAACTAGAATCATACTGCCCCGGAGCCGGACTCGCCGCATGACCAAATTCCGCAGTGAGGGATTTCCTTGTCTTTAGGAGTAACGCAGTTGGCGAGCGGCCCCTGTCAAGGGGCTGTTTCCGAACCACCGAATACAGCCCCTTGACAGGGGCCGCTCGCCATCTGCGTAACTCCTAAAGACAAGGAAATCCCTTTCTTCGGAATTTGGTCATGCGGCGAGTCCGACTCCGGGGCAGTATGATCCTAGATGGCCCTTCGGCGAGA
>JANXSH010001211.1 GCA_025356615.1 Planctomycetia bacterium
TTAGTCTGGTGGGCCTCGCTCCGCTCGACCCACCCTACCGCTCGATTAGTCGAATTCCAGCACCCGGATCACGTCCATCGCCGTGACGACGCCGACCAGGACGCCTCCGCCGTCGGTCACGAAGAGCCGATGGACGTTCAGGTCGCGCAACTCCTCGACGACCTTGGACGCAGGCGTATCTGTTCGGACGCAGAAGACGGCGGGGGTCATCAGGTCGCGCACGGGCGTCGCGTCGGCGCGCTCGAGGTGGAAGCGGTCCCACCAGGAGCGAGGCAGGGGTGTCCCGTAGTCCTCATCGGGCGCGCTCAGGGTCTCGACCTGCTCGCGGTCGTGGATCAGGATGTCGGACTGCGTCAAGACCCCGACCGGACGGCCGGCCTCGTCGATGACGGCGGCCCCCGAGACGTTGCGGTCTACGAAGAAGGTCAGCGCCTCGCGGAGGGTGGCGTTCTCGTGGAGGGAGAGCGGGTTGATCGACATCATCTCGGACGCGGTCCGCGCCCGAAGGACGAGATGGCTGGATGGTTTCGACATCGTTGCATTCATGGTCTCGACTCCTTCTCGCTTGACGAGGTGAGCGAATGAGAGGAAACAGAGCAATCGCAGCGCCAATCGGACAGAAATGTCCGAAAAAGGGACGATTGTAGGAGGATTGGAATCGCGATCCTCGAGTCGCGGATCGAGACGATCCTTCCGACCTCACGACAGATGAAGCGCCCTCAGATCGCTGAGGACATCGAGTGCCAGCAGAGGTTGGCCGGTGTGATCTAACAGGCCGCTGTGAGGGAACTGGTGGGGGCGGCCGTCGGAGAAGTGGATCCAGTTGACCCCCTGGACGTAGGGCTTGCAGAGGGCGAGCGAGGTGAAGCTGGCGGCCCAATCGGCCTGAATCTGGGGCGAGAAGCCCCCGTGCCAGTTCCCCGCTCCGACCCTCATCTCGGGGTCGGCCTCCGGGTCGCCCGACGGACTCGACGGGTAGCCGAGGGTAACGTGGATCGGCACGCCGAGCAGCGCATAGAGGTCGAGCAGGCGCGACAGGTCGAGTCGGTCCCGGCAATAGCTGCCGCGCCCGGTGGTGCCCATGACGACCTCGAGGTCGATCGCCGCCAGGTTGAGGCCGGAGCGGATCAGGTTGTCGGCAAAGATGAACGGGGAGGTCCGTTCGGACGCCATCAGGTATTCGCCCCAAGGCTGGCTGACGCCGAGGACGAGTTCGATCGAAGGGTCGATGCTCCGGGCAGCCTCACAGAGTCGATAGGTCAGCCCCATCAGCTCCTGCTCGGTCAGGCCGAGGACTCGCGCCCAGTTGCTCGCGGCGGTGAGTTGCCAGCGACGGATTCGCGTGCGGTAGCGGCGGACGGCGGCCTCGACGAACCGGCACATGAACGAGGTCATGCTGGGCAGGTCTCGTTCCCACATCCACAACCACTCGGGCAGCTGCGCCGAGCTGAAATCGATCATCGGCCCGGCCATGACATCGAGGCCGTGGCCCTCGGCCCAGGCGATGAGCGGGTCGAAGGCGTCCCAGCGGTAGGTCGCCTCCTCGGCCTCGACGACGTGCCAGTTCAGGGGGACCGTGACGCGATCGAAGGCACGCAAGAAGTGCGGCCCCGTCTCGGGTCGGAGGACGGAGGCGTCGAGGCGGCAGGACAAGTGCGAGTCGAGGCGCTGTTCCCGCTGGTGACGGATGTCGAAGACCTGCCCGACGTAGGCATCGACCAGATCATTGCTCGCCGCATGGCAGAGGCCGAGGACCCGGCGACAACGCGCGTCGAGATCGGCGGGGTCGCCGCAGACCGCGTCGCCGAAGGCGAGGCTGGCGTCCCGGATGCGATCGCGCAACGCCTCGCTCATGACGAGGCCACCCGCCTGCCAATCCGCAGCCTGGTTGCGGATCTGATTGACCTTGCCCCGCGCCAGCTCGACGAGCAGGACGTAGGGCGTGCCTCGCTCCATCAGGGTCGCGGAACTGTTCAGGAGTAGGCCGGCCCCCTCGACCGCCCAGGGGGCGACCAGGAAGCCGCTCTCTTCCACGTCGCGCTCGAGGACGACGAGGTCGCCTTCGCGGAGGTAGCGCGTCGGGAAGGGCATGTTGTCGGGGCCACCCACGAGGCAACAACGCTCCATCTCCCGGTCGATCTCAGGCGGGAGCCTGGACGGCAGTTGGAACGTCATGA
>JANXSH010001233.1 GCA_025356615.1 Planctomycetia bacterium
GCGCGCCGACGCGAAGCGGCTGCTGGAGCTGAATCGGGGCCACGGGGGGATCGAGAATCGGCTGCACTACGCCCGCGACGTGACGATGGGGGAGGACGCCAGCCGGATACGCAAGGGAGTAGCGCCGCAAGTGATGGCGGCGTTGCGGAACAGCGTCATCCACGTACTGAGCGACGTGGTGGCGCCGAGCATCGCCGCCGCCATGCGCACCATGGGGAATTGCCTTTCCAAGGCTCTCGAAGTTCTCGGCTTGCCTCAGCTTGAATAATCAAACCGCCCTGCGTAGTCACACCCCTTAGCCACTTCGTCTTGACCCGCGCACGCCCTCGCGGATATCTCACCTTATCCGGCGGCTCCTGTCGCTCCGTCGGGTTAGTCCCCGGTGAGGAAACAAATGTCCACTTCCCTCTCACAGACACTCCGGCGCAATGACTACCTGTTACTCGCGAGCTTCTGCCTCGGCTTGTTCTGTTTCGCCCTCGGGTTCGATCGCTCCTTTAGCACACATGAGACGATCCACTGCGTCAACGTCCGCGAGATGATCGCCGATGGCGACTGGATCGTCCCGCATTTCGGCGGTCGGCCCTGGCTCGAGCGGCCTCCGCTGCCGTTCTGGATCACCATCCCGATCGTACAACTTCTCGGCGATGTCCATGCGGCCTATCGCCTTGCCCCGTTGCTCGCGGCCATCCCGTGCGTCCTGCTCGTCGGCTGGATGGCGTCGGTGTGGTTCGGCAGGGCCATCGGCCTCCTGACGGGCCTTTCTCTCGCCACGATTCGCGAGTTCACCCACTACGGCACGGCTCCCGAATGCGACATATTCCTTTGTTGCGTCATCACGGCCGCGCTGGCGCTGTTCGTCGCCCTCGAGTTCCGCCATCGACCCGCCGCGAGTGAGGGCGGATTCGTCGGGGGTCGGCCGTGGCTACTGCTCGCCTTCTTCGCAGTCTTGGGGCTGACGAACCTCGTCAAGGGGCTTTTCTTCGGAACCGTCCTCACGCTCGTGCCGATCGCCGCCTACCTGCTCCTCGGCTCCCGGCCCTGGTCCCTGATTCGTCGTTATGTCTGGCTGCCGGGCTGGTTGATGTTCGCGGCGACCGCGTCGGCCTGGGCGCTGGCGGCGTATCAGTTCTATCCGGACATCACGGACCTCTGGAAGTCGGACTACGCGGGCCGGCTCAACGACAACTATATGCGCGAGCCTTCGTGGTATTACCTCGCCCAACTACCGTGGGTGCTGTTCCCTTGGACGTTCGCCGTCCTCATCGGCGTTGCCAGCTCGTGGCGGCGCATCGTGCGCGAGGGACGAACGCCGGAGCGGTTCCTGTTCGCCTGGGCCATCGGGGCGGTGGCGGTGTTGTCCGTACCCCAGGGCAAGCATCACCACTACCTGCTGCATGCCCTCGCGCCGTGGGCCGCCTTCGCGGCGATCGGCACGGTCCGTGTCTGGCAATGGCTCCGGGAGACTCCTCCGACTCGCCTCCTCTGGGCATGCTTCGCCCTGTTGGCCGTGTGCGGTGAGGTCGGATTCGTCCTGGCCGCGCGGAAGTCCGCCGTGCCGGGCTGGATGCTCCCAGTGACGCTCGCGGCGTGGCCGGTTGTGTTGCTGTGCCTTGCCTGGATCGTGAAGCAGCACGAGCCGATCCGAGCCGCCATCGGGCTTTTTGCCTTACTCCTGATCGGGCACTGGATCGGTCACAGCCTCCCGACTCTCGTCCTGGATCGCTACTCGGAGGATCGCATTTTCGTCTCGCGCGTCGAGGAGTTGGTCCCCACCGACCGCTCGCTCTTCGTGATGGAAGACTACGGGCCGCTCGATCCGTCGTGGATGGTCTTCTACCTCCGGGGCCGAGGGCGATTGTTGCACAACGCCAGCTTCCTGCGTGCGGAGTCGGCGACGGCCCGAGAGGTGTACGTCATCGGTCGGCGCGAGTACGGCTCGAGGCTGGACCCCTACGGGGCGAAAGAAGTCGTTCTCGAAAGCCGCCGCAGTCGCGACTCCGGGCACGAGGGACAGCGTTTCTGCCTCTATCGTGTCAGTCTACACGAGGGACTCGAGCGTGTCCCAGGGTCGATCTACATCTCGCCGATGCAGGCAACGGGACGGGCGCTGGGGCCGGAACTGACGCCGCCGACACCGCCGGGGCCGGACGCGGTGTCGAGAAACCTCGAACGCACGCCAGCAAATGGTCAGCCACTCACCACACTCCCTCGCCAAACTCCGGCTCCTTAGTTCTACTGTAACGGATAGCCAGGGTGCGGAAGGGGCCGTCCCCTGAAATAGTACATGGGCAAAGAAGGGGCCAAAGTATACTCGTCGCGGGTAGGAATGACACAGGGAGCGGCGTACGAAGCGCTCGAGTGGGGTGCTACCGCACTAGGTTACCTTGACGATTTTTGCTTTTGCGATCCCGTAACCCCGCAGTACCTGGACCAGGGTCGTCTTGAAGTCCGTCTCGTTAGCCGTTTCCTCCAGCCCGACGTTGTTGTTCAGCAACTGCCACGCCTTCGCCTCAGACTTCACGCCAATGGCATGCTTCTCTCCGTCCGCATTGACCAGGGAAACATAGTACATCCCCGACAGGGCCAGATGCCCCGCGAACGCCTGGTGGTCGTACCGGTATGCCGTTATCTGAGCAGCAGCATACTTTGCCGACTTCTCGGGCTTGTACCAGGTGGAGCTACCCGCCCACACCAGACCGTTACGGAAGAACAGTTCCGTGAGCATATACGCCTTGCCGTAGTCTGCGTCATCGATGATCTGGTCCTGGGCTTCTCCGAGCGACCAGTTCGACGGCAAGTCGTATTTGCTCCGTACCGGGATCTTGCGCTTGACGAAGG
>JANXSH010001234.1 GCA_025356615.1 Planctomycetia bacterium
TTCTCGCCGGGGTAGTTCAGGTGGTAGTGGGTCAGTTGCATGAAGTTGTAGAGGGCGATGGCCTTGTCGTCGTTGGTCTTGCAGCCGCGCGTGACGCTCGCCACGATGGCCTTCAGCGAGGAACAATCCGGTGCCCTGTCCGCAACGACCGAGACCCGGCGAACCTTACTCCCCGAAGGAGCAGCGCCAGGCACGCAGGCGACGAGGAGAGTCAGACCGGCGAGGGTGCTACCGAATCGGGAGAGGGACATGGGAAGGTCTCGATGGAGTAGGGACGAACCCACCTCTTTCTACTCGCAGAAGGAAGAGATTCAACCACGGATAACACGGATAGCACGGATGGAGGTGGAAGCCTCTTCGATCCGTGCTATCCGTGTTATCCGTGGTCGAATCTCTTCAGACCCCATCACCAACTCCCCAACACTTCCATCGCCATTTGTCCGAGGCTCTGCTCGGAGACGGAGGCGCTGTGACCGCAGTCGGCGCAGCGGATCGTGCCGCAGGCGAACAGCGTGGAGAAGATCATGTCTTCATACGTCTCGCCATCACCCAGGGCGTACCACGGTCCTTCCTCGGCCATCTGGTCGATGACCTGGCTCGCGGGCGTGTCCGGGGCGGCGACAAAGGACGTGCAGCAATTGGAGCAGTAGAGTTCGACCTGCATGGCTTTCCTCCTGATGGGCCGAGAGACGTTAGCTCTGATGGAAGGAGGTAAAGCAAACGGAGTACCAATCGACGATCCTGTCAAGATGGATTTTCGGAACTTTCGGCGTAACTCCCGTCCCACCATCCACCCGAGTCGATTGGGAACAACCCCGAACGAGGGTCGTGACGCCTCGTCGGGTCATGCCGACAGATTGGCCTTTGCAAGAATGGGGAGAGGAATGTACAACGAGGAGTATTTCGTGGCGGGGTGCCTCATTTCTCCCGAATCGTTCCGAAAACCTCACGAATCGCCAGCCCGCCTCGTTTGCGCAGTGTGACGGCGATCGTTAGTTGCTCGAGGATTTGATCGATGATCTTACCACCGAGCGAAATCTTGCGCGACGTGAAGAACGTTCGCACCTCCTTTTCCCACGGCTCGCTCACGAGTCCCAGGACGCCTTCGCAGAGCCTACGCTGGCCCGGCCCAGGACTGCGCCGAGCCAGGTCGTCCCAGTGCGCCTGGAAGAAGGCCCACGCCTGCGCCCGACTGTGCGGCCCGCGCAGGAGCGCCCCCATAAGGAGCGGCGTGTCCTGCGATCGCACGCTCTCGCCGAGGCACAGATCCAGCGTTCGCGCCACCAGCTCGGGGCGACGGAATCCCGCGAGCGCCGTCAGGTAACGCTGCTCCAGTTGCGGCGTCTTCGCGGACCGGAAGCGTGCCAGGAAGTCGTCGTATCGCGCGTCGTCGCCGGTGTGCGCCAGGATCGCCACGATCGCGGGTTGCACGCCGGGGCTGCCCTTGCCCTCGGCGAAGAGGCGTTCGGCCTCGACGGGGGCCAGCCAGCATTCGCCCAGAGTCCCCAGATATCGCAACACCTCTCCCCGGAGCGGGTCGAGCAATTCATCCTCGCCGGGCGTGACTTCCCACCCGAGGGCCACCGCCGTCGGCGTCAGCCGATCGCGCACGAAGCGCGCCAGCCCAGGCCGATCGTCGTCGTCGATGAGTCGGCCCAGTGCGGCGAACGACGCGAGCAGCACCGACCAGACGTTGCGGTCGCGCTCCTCGCGGAATCGCGCCGTCAGGTCGAGGTATTCCGCGACCGGCATCAGCCCCGCGAGGACACTCGCCCAGGCATCGTTGACGAGGTCGAACCGCCCGGTTGCGCTCAGCAAAGAGAGGGAGTCGAGAAACTGCGTCGATAGTTCGCCCTGATACTGCACCCGACAGAAGGCGTGGCCACCGTCGTTGACCACGACCCGCGCCCCGGCGGGGATCGGAAGCCGTTGCTCGCGCTCACGCAGGAGAACGGGTCGAACGTCATCCCCGATGCGGACGCGCAGGGGGATTTGCCAGAGCGAGTCGTCCTCGGCGGGGAGGTAGAGGAACCGTCGCTGTCTCAGTACGAGGTCGCCGCCCTCGCGCCGCGCGGTGACGAGCGGATAGCCCGCGCGGAAGATCCAGCCGTGCATCACCTCGCCCACAGGCATGCCGGAAGCCGTGGCGAGGCCGGCCCATAGGTCGTCGGTCTCCGTGGAGCCGTAGGCGTGCTCCTTCAGGTAGAGTTGCACGCCGGCGCGGAAGACCGGCTCGCCGAGGTATTGCTCGAGCATGCGCAGGACGCTTGCACCCTTCTCATACGTCAGCACGTCGAACATCGCCTCGGCGTCGCGCGGTGCCTCGACGGGGAACTCGATCGGCCGGGACGAGCGCAGCCCATCGACGACGAACGCCGCCGCTCGAGAGACGCCGAACGTCGTCCACCGCCGCCAGGCGGGGCGGAAGGCATCGACGGCCATCATCTCCATGAACGTGGCGAACGCCTCGTTGAGCCAGAGGCCGTTCCACCAGC
>JANXSH010001253.1 GCA_025356615.1 Planctomycetia bacterium
TGCTTCTGGCACGGCCCCGAGAGGGCGGCGTCCATCGTCACGCGGGCCAGCCCTGCGTCCTTACGCGCCTGGTTGACCTGGGTGAGCAGTTGCTCGGCGATCCGGTCGCGATACGCCGCCTTGTCCACCGTCGTGAATTGCCACTTCTCCTCCCACTCCTTGCCGTCCACCTCGGCACTCATTTCGACGGAGTACGTCGTCTTCGACTTCAACGGCTTCTTCGGGATGAGCAGGATCTGGACGTTCCCGCCCGTGCCGGGCAATTGCTTCTCCGGCGACGACAGCCAGCAGGGGACATCGGCTCCCGCGTCGGAGAGTGTGGCCTTGGCGTTACGAACCTTCCGGCGCGGGAAGAAACCCGCCGTCACCGCGTAGCCCGCGACGGCATCCGCCTTCTGTTCCTTCACGATCGAGGCGATCTCGCGGCCGAACAGGAGGGGGACGCTCGTTTGATCCTTGGCGGGCGACAGGATCGCGTCGGGGAAGTCTGCCCCCTTGAGTTCGAGGGGCAAGGCGATCGTCCACATCCAGCCGCGCGGGGCCTGTTGGGCGGCCCCCATGCCGAGGGTCTTCATCGAAGGGTTGAGCGCGAGGAACCGATTCTGTGTCGAAATCATGAGCCAGTCGATGGCGTCGCGCGGGCCGTTGCCCCCTCCGAGTCGGAAGGTCGCCCGTTGGGCGATCTTCTTCCCCGCCTCGGTGAAGCCGACGAGTTCCGGCATTTCGTCCTCGAGGCGAACGCCCTCGACACGCTCGTAATGGCGGGCCAGATAGCCGGAATGGGCGAGGCAGGCGAGTGAGGTTTCCGGGTCGAGCGTGACCGTCGGCAGGCCCGACACTTTGCGGAAATAGTTGAGGCGGTCCAGAGCGCGCGTGTAGATCACTCGGCGTGTCTCGACGGGCGACTCCGTCGTGAAGCTCCAGGTGCGGACCCACTCTCGCGCCCCGACCTGGGCCTCGACCTTGACGACGTAGCGCATGCCGGGCTTCAACACCTGCTGGGAGAAGAGGCAAATCGTGTTATTCTGCGATCGCACGAATTTGTCGTTGGCGGGCTTCGTCGGGGACGAGAACCAGACCGCCACCTCGTTTCCCGACTCGTCCTCGAGCCAGGCGCGCGAGTCGGGGATGCGGACGCCGGCGGGGAACGTGACCGTGATCGGAAAGCCCGCGAGCTTGTCCTTCGTGTTCGGCAGAGGGTCGGGGATCTCGTTGCCGGGGAACGATAGCGCCACGCCGTGTTGGTCGCGATTCGGATACGAGACCGGGTCGTTCGACTGGCGCTTCGGGGGCGGCACCCGACCCCGGACCCAGTCGAAGACGGACACCCATCCTTCCGAGTTCGTCCGCGCCCACCCGAAAGCAACGACGGTCAGTTCGGGGTCCATCAGGTACGCGCGGTGTGCCGGAGCCTTCAGCCACACCTTGAGGGCGGCCATCGGCTCCTGGTAGACGACGCTCGCCGCGCGTGCTACCGCCACGCCTCCCGGCTCCTCGGCCCGGTCGTGCGGGTCGAGGTCCGCGACGCCCGATCGTTGGACCAGATAGGCCGCGTGTCCCGCGCACTCCTTGCAAGCGTCGTCGTTCATCGCGACGGGCGAGAGCCGCTCGCGTTTTCGTTGATCATTGAGGAGGGCCAGGATCTTCCTCGCGAGTTCGTCCTCCCGCGCCGAATCCACCGGATTCGGCGCAACCCCGCCCTTGCCCTTGTCCTTGTTCTCGTCATCGAGGGGAGCCTTATCGCCTATCGTTTCCTTGTCGTTCTCGACGAGGGAATCTCGCGACGCGGGCCGGAATTTTTCGCGGAATGCGAAGAACGCGCCCCCCAGCGCGGCAGTCACTACGAGCAGCCCCAACATGCCGCAGAGAATGAGCCAGGGAGCCTTCGACTTGTCGCGCGGTTTTCGGCGCGAACTCGCGGGCGTTGCCACCCGTCGCACGACGGGGCGAGGGGCCGCGCGCTGTTTCACGACCGGAGACGGAGGCGGCGGCGGAACCACTTCCGGCTCGGGGGGAGGCGCGACGACCGCCACGGGGGCCGGCGACGGAACCCGCATCGGCTGCTTGCACTTGCTGCACGCGACGACACTTCCCGCCATCTGAGGCGGCGTCTGCAACAGACTCTTACAGCCCGGACACTGGAAGCGAATCACGATTCTCTCCGCGCGACCCGAGTACACCAGCCCGCGCCTATTCTACCCCCGAGTCGTCGCCGGGTCTCGATCACTTTCTCGCGTAAAGTGTTCGAGCAACCCTTGATATTATCAGCCCCATTTCAGGGAGCGTTCGCGTCGTCCGCTCAATTACACTCCGCGAGTAGCGGGCCGGCGAGTTCCTGGAGATAGAACAGCCGCCCCGGTAGGGTCGGCATCCAGCTCGACGGGATCCAGGGGGTCGGCTCGTGGCACAGCGTCATCCGCAGCGATAGACCCTGCCACTGCATGCCGCGCCCCAGCGTCCCGTCCGCGCCGCCGATGATGCGGTCCGCACCCAGGAAGAGGGCCGGCCCGATCGTGTTGGCGTAGGCGGGGACGAGCGTCGTCCGGCTACGGAAGCTGGTGATCGCGTTCTGCTCGATCGTCAACGGGTGGAGTCGCGCGCCGAGGCGGTGGGTCTGGGCCTTCCATTCCGCGTCGCTGCTGAACTCGGAGGCGAAGTGCGGCTCCCAGAAGGCGATGTGGCAGACGCGGCCGATGCCGAACACCGTGACCAGCTTCGCCCCCTGCTTCTTCAGGTCGGCGATCTGTGCGGCGTAGGTCGGCAACTCGGCCTTCAGGGCGAAGTGACGCTGCTTCTTGGGGACGGTGAGGGGGCCGAGTGGCCCGTAGAACGCCTGCCCCATCGCGTTCTGGAAGCCGCCGGGTAGCTCGGGCGGGAGGGTGTTGCCCTCGGCGTCGGACCACTCGTCCATGTTGAAGCCGTGGACGTGGTCGCAGGGCGTGTTCCACTCCTTCAGGAAGTAGATGGCCCAGCGGTACATGCCCATCGGGCCGACGGGCAGGATGAACGCGATGGGCCGGCCTGCCTGGCGCGCCTTCAGGATCTCCAGGGCGATCTCGTGGCCCATAAAGGTGTCGAAGTCGGCGAGCGAGGCGCAGGCGACCGGCTCGAAGCCGGCGTTCCACCAACTCCGGCGCTCGCCGAGCGTCGTCGGGGGCAGGTCGGCGAGCTTGTCGATCTTGGGGAGATCCCAGCCTGCGGGGAAGAACCCCTGCATCATCGAGCCGGGGAGCGTACTGATCAGATCCATGTGAGTCGTCTCCGTGGAGGGGAAGGGGGACTATTTTCGACAGCGTCCCTTGATTCTCCTCGTCGATAGGATACAAAGAGAAGATCGTCTTTCAGGACAGGAAGGTCTTCCTGAGCTTCATCCTTCATGCGTGGAGGTCCGTAGATGTTGGTACGTCGTCTGCTTGCAGGTTTTCTCGTGATGGCCGTTGCCGTCTGTCTCGCAATCCCTGTCCTCGCCCAGGAGAAAGATAAGGGCAAGGAGAAGGATAAGGAAAAGGTCAAGGATAAAGACCCCGTCAAGAAAGAAGACCCGGTCAAGACGAGCGGCGACAAGGTCAGCATCAAGTGGAAGTTCGAGAAGGACAAGATCTTCTACCAGAAGATGGTGACGACGACCGTCCAGCAGATGAAGGTCATGAACAACGACGTGAACCAGACACAGAAGCAGACCTTCTACTTCAAATTCAAGCCAACTGCCGTCGCCGCCGAGAAGGTCACGATCGAGCAGGAGATCATCGGCGTCGCGATGGACATCGAGATCGGCGGAAGCAAGATCAGCTACGACTCGACGAAGGACCAGACCGCGAACAACCCGCTCGGCGAGTTCTTCAAGGCGCTCATCGGGTCCAAGTTCACCATCGACCTCGACCCCAAGGACAACAAAGTTACCAAGGTCGAAGGCCGCGACGCCTTCATCGCCAAACTCGTCGCCGCGAACCCGCAGATGAAGCCGCTCCTGGAGACGATCCTCAGCGCTGAAGCGCTCAAGGAGATGGCCGAGCCGACCTTCGCGGTCGTCCCCGCCAAGGATGTCGCCAAGGGCGAGAAGTGGGAGCGTTCCAGCAAGCTCGACATGGGTCCGATCGGCAAGTACGACAACAAGTACAACTACGTCTACGAAGGCCCCGATGCGGCCGACAAGTCGCTCCAGATCATCAAGGTGGACACCAAACTCGAGTACAAGGAGCCGGGCGATGTCGCCGGCGCGGGTGGCCTGCCGTTCAAGATCAAGAGCGCCAAACTCAAGAGCAGCAACCCCGTCGGAATGATCAAGTTCAGCACGACCAAGGGCCGGCTCGAGTCGTCGGTCACGAAGCTCGAACTGAAGGGCGACCTCCAGATCGAGATCGGCGGTCAGAACACGACCGTGACCCTGTCCCAGACTCAGGATTCGACCATCACGACGATGGACGACGACCCGACGGCGAAGAAGAAGTAATCGCAGGCGCGTCTCGCTGTTAGGGAAACACACAAGCCCACCGATTGCAATCGGTGGGCTTCTTCATGCGCCAGCGCGCTTAGGAACTGTCCGTTTTCAACTTCCCGTTTTGGACTTTTTGGCACGCGATTTTTCCGCCACGATAAAGAGGTTCTGCACCAAAGATGCTGACGAGACCGAGAAAAGGACGACTCGATAGCATAGAAAAGAGGCAAGAGGAATCAAGGAAGCGGACAAGCGTAGAGGCGAGAAATGAGCGAATACCACCGGCTGATCTTCAGGACCAAAGCATTGAACCTGCCGGGATTCGAAGTGGCCCACGAGTGCCGTGACACTCCCACAGATCCGGTCCGCTTCACGGTCGTTCCGATCGAGAAGGTCGCGGTCTCTCCCAAATGCGGTCACGCCTGCGACAAGGTGAACCGTTGCCACGAGTCCACCGATTCTCTGGCGTGCGTTCGGGATGACCAACTTCAGCCTCTTTCGCCTTCGCGCCCTCCACCGCTTCGGATGGCCTGCCAACGCCTAATCAGCAAGAGTGGCGGAGAACCCCAAAATCAACGGCCCCCCTTCCTGCACTACTAGGGTGAGGTAGGACGCGACTGAGTTCAGGAGGAACGATGCCACCGAATCGGCTAGACAAGGCTCTTCGCGCTGTGATGTCGTATGGCCCGTCGAATGGACGATCCGACGCGGAGCTGCTCAGCCGGTTCGTGGACCATCGCGATCAAACCGCCTTCGAGGTGTTGATCGAGCGCCACATGCCGGGCGTCCGTGCCGCCTGCCGAGGCTGGC
>JANXSH010001259.1 GCA_025356615.1 Planctomycetia bacterium
ACGGATGAAGATCAACCCGTCGCTGACGCTTCCGGCTCGTTTCGCAGCAACGGATTACTTGTTCTTCACATCGACCGGCTTGACGCCGATCGTCTTGGCGGCGTTCTTGCTCACCTTGTCGGCGATGAGGCCGCTGGGGTCGCAGCCGGTCGCGACGGAGACGATCTTGCCGCCCTTCTCGATGAGGAAGTTGGCGGGCATCGCCTTGGTGTCGAAGACGGCCCAGCTCGCGCCCTTGGGGTCGATGGCGTACATCATGTTGAGCTTCTTGTCCTTCGCGTACTTCTCCATCTTCGCGTCAGGCTCCTTGAAGACGAGGACGCTCTGGAGGCCCTGATCCTTGTAGGCGTCGTGGATCTTCTGGAAGTAGGCGAGTTCCTTGTCGCAGCCGGAGCAGCCGCAGGTGAGGCGGATCAGGACCGGCCCCTTCTCGGTGAGCTTGGCGAGGTCGATGACCTTGCCGAACGGATCCTTGATCTGGAAGTCCGGTGCCTTGTCGCCGACGCCGAACTTCGTCGTCTTGGCGGGCTTGACCGGGTCGGCCGCGTTGGTGACGAGGACGCAGGCCGACAGGCCGAGCGCCAGTGCGAGGCAAAAGCGAGTCATGGGTGGGTCTCCGAGGCGGGAGTGAAACCGAGGTAGGAACGCCGGGCGGTGGGGTGATTGTACCACGATGGAAAAACCTGTCCAGCGCCAAGTCGAGGTTTCCTGGGGAACACTCCTGCGGTCCACACTTCGATCCTGGATCACTTCTTGTCCTTGTCGTCCTTCTTGTCCTTGTCGTCCTTCTTGTCCTTGTCGTCCTTCTTGTCCTTGTCGTCTTTCTTGTCGTCGGGCTTGTCCGCCTCTTCGGAGGTCACCTTAACCGTAATCTGTAGACCGAAATCCTTCTTGCTGGCACCGTGGAACGGCTCGAAAGCGCTGATCCAGAGCGGGTCGAGTGCGGGATCCGGGGCGAACTCCGCCGAGGCGGCCTTGCAGGGGAGCAGAGCTTTGGGGTGCGATGCGCTGACCATGAACTTCTGATGCAACGTGAACTTCCCCTGCCCCACGGCAACGCTCTCCGGCCCGACTCGGTCGTTGATCGACAGGTTCTCACCGCAATGGACGGTGTGGCCAGGCACCGTGACATCGAGGATCGCCGCGCCGCCCGCGATGACGGTCGCATGGCTGCAACTGACCTCCGTCGAGCCTGCCCCCTTGGTGTGACTGCGCAACAGGCCGATCAACCGGCCCTCGAGCGTGAGGCGAACATTCTTGACGGCCTTTGGGTCGAAGGACACCTCGAAACACTGCTCGAGGTCGAAGGCGAGCGAGGCGACGGAGTGTTTACACGGATGGCCACCGGCCACCGCAACGCCGGTCATCGTCAACACGATGGTGTCGGGAGAGGGCTGGGACACGTCGATGTTGCCGGCCCCCGTGTGAGTGAATCCGACGCGGTCCGGCGTGGCCTTCGCCTGGCGGGCGAAGAGGTTCAGCTTGGCCGCCGGTGCTGCGGCGCTCTGGGCCAGCAAGGGCATCGAAAGACACAAGATGCCCAGAAGGGCGAAGACTGCTTTCATGACTCGGACTCCTACGCGGGTCACCATCGGACGAGCACTTCCATCGCCGCCGTGGCGAGGTCATGATGCCCGGAAAAGGGACGGGATTCGTCGTTGACATCGTAGCGCACTTCGGGGCGGAACCAGAGCCAGGGGCGGGGCTTGTAGGTGAGGCCCAGGGTCGCGGCAGTGTAGAGACCGCGATAACCCGTCCGTTGCCCCTGGAAGTCGTGGAACAACTCCAGCCGGACCGTGGCACTGAGTCGCGGCGAGAAGGTCTGCGTGAGGTAGTGATCCATCGCGTACCAATAGACCGACCCCAGGTTCGTGACGTGGTCTTGCCTAGCTCCGAGCGCGTCGAGAGTATAAGTCAGCCGATCGGTGAACTTGCAGATATAGACCAGATCGAGGATTTGCGGCTGGTTCAGGGCGGTCGGTTGATAATACTGGCCGGATCCGACGACCGTGGCGAGTAGGACGCTATGTCGGCTCGTCGGCGGTGCCCATTTGACGCTGCCGATGAACGTCGGCGTGATGCCCGAATCGATGAAGACATCGCTCCCCGTTACCAGCCCGGCCTGGAATGACCAGGCGTCATCGACCTTCTGCGTCGCCAGCAGGCCGGTGTGTGTGAAGGGGTCGTAGACGAAGTTGTACGAGCGCGAGGCGAGCGGGGTCGAGATGGCGTCAGTCGTCTCCGCCCCGAACTGGCAGAAGAAGCGACCCACTTTGATGTCCAATCCCCGTCCGACCTGCGGCAGGTACGCCTCGCCGTAGAACTGGATCGGATCGACGGCGTAGTTCGCCGGGCCGCCTTCGTTGGAGCGGAGTTGGCTGTCGAACAGCCCCCGCGCGATCGTGAATCGGGCGTCGGTCCCGACGAAGGTGTCGAGACGGAAGCCGAAGGTCGGCGTCGTCGCGCTCGTCTGGACGGGTCGCTCGAACCGGACCCAGAATTGCTGGAGGAGGGGCTCGTCGTTGCGATAATTGAGTCCCATCGGCAGATGCGTCGGCCCACCCGACCCCGTCGTGAAGCTGCCTTCGGCCCAGCCGGAGACCCGCAGGCCGTTCCCGTCGAGGAGCCAGCCCGGATAGGTGCCTTGCAGGCTCTCCATCAGCGGCCAGCGCTCCGCCGGCGTCGGCGCGGGCGTGGGAGCCTGGCCGGCGATCAACATCGTGCTGAGGAGTAGCGGGAGCATGGCTCATCCAAATGGCGAGGGCGCGATTCCTTCGATGAGATCGACGGCGCACGATGTATCGATCGAGCCAATAGGTATGAGTAATTCGACCGGAGGGAATAGAGGGGCGGAATAACCGGCAGACTCGACTCAGCTTATGCGAACGGAGAGGTTTTCACTCGTGGGAAGCCTTACGGAGTTTTGGGAGATGCCCTACACCTTAGAAATCGGCGGATCGACGTACCGTCGCTCCCAGTCGAACCGGAAAGTTAGAAACGGGCCACTCTGGCCTCGAATCGATCCCCCCCCTACAATGCCCCCGCGTAAACTCCGTCCCTTCACCTGGGTAGTCCTCCCATGCGTCACACTTTGCTGACCCTCCTATTCACAGTCCTCCTGCTCGGCCCCACCGCACGGGCCGCAGACGACGACATCAAGTCCATTCTCACCAAGGCCATAAAGGCCCACGGTGGCGAGAAGGCGATGGCCAAATACAAGGCCACTCGGTCGAAGGCCAAGGGCACGATCGTCATTCCGGGGGCGGGCGAGGTCGAATTCACTCAGGAAGTCAGCTTGATGTTCCCCGACAAATTCAAAGAGACGATGGACTTGACCGTCGGCGGCAATCAGATCCAGGTCGTGACCATCGTGAACGGCGACAAGGTTTCCATCGAAGCGGGCGGCAAGGAAGTTCCGCTCACCGACGCCCTGAAGGTCACGATAAAGGATGCGCAGCATGTGATGAAGGCGTCCCGGCTATTGTCCTTACTCCAGGACAAGGGGCTCGAGCTTTCCCAACTGGGCGAGGTCAAGGTCGAGGGCAAGGCCGCTGTCGGCATCCGCGTCTCGTCCAAGGGGAAGAAGGATCTGAGCCTCTACTTCGACAAGAAGACCGGCCTACTCGCCAAGGTGGAGCGACGCGCGATCGAGCCGACTTCCGGCAAGGAGTTCACCGAGGAGCGCATCGTCGTGGAGTATAACAAGCCGAACAAGCTCGGCATCCCCACGCCCAAGAAGGTGCTCGTGAAGCAAGACGGGAAGAAGTTCATGGAGGCCGAGGTCACCGAACACACGCAACTGGAAAAGATCGAAGCCAGCGAGTTCGAGAAGTAATCCTTCCCTCTCGGCGTGTCGTGGTCCGGGCAATCCGGCGAACGCGGTGCCGCGAATGCGATAGGGCCGACGGGGATGATCCCCGTCGGCCCCCTCACTTCATCACAACGATTATCGCTGAACGAACGTCATCGAGACGGCGCGAGACGCCGGTACTTCGATGCGTCGCGAGAACACGGGCCGACCGCGCTCGTCGTGCGTGTAGACGAGCCAGCCGCCCGACTCGACGGCGGCGGAGAACTTGCCGTCCCGGTCGGCGGTCACGGTCTGCTGGACCGACCGCGACTCGGCGCTGACGAGGAGGATCTTGACGCCGGATCGCGGGACGCGAGAGGCATCGACGACCTTCCCCTCCAGGTTCGGATTGCCGCGCGAGGCGATGCGGTCGAACCGTAGCGCGGGGCTGCGGCTCGGGACGCGCGTCTCGGTGTCGGCCCGAGGCATCACGGGTGCGCCGATGGCGGGGTTGCGATCACTACGATGGCTCCCCGTACCGGAGGTTCCCGACTCAACTTTCTCCGCCGTCCCCGGAGGGGGGGCGGGGAGGTCCGAGGGCTGGCGCGTCTCGGTCGAATTCGGAACGATGGTGGCCCCGGCGGGTGGGTTCGTGACGGCCCCACCCGCACTCGTCGTGCAGCAGGACGTGACCGGCTCGTAGTAGAACGACTGTTGGTAGCTCGTGACCGGCGTCATGCAGGTCCGCTGGAGGTAACTCGTGACCGGGCAGCACTGGGACCGGAGTTTGTAGCAGGTCGTCGGCGTCGCCACGTTTTGATAGCGACAGGTGCAGGGGTCGTAGTAGCAGCTGTACCGATAGCTCGTCACCGGCTCGTAGTAGTAGCTGGTCCGATAGCTCGTCACCGGCTCATTGTAGGTCGTCGCTTTGTACGACACGACGGGCTGGTAGAACGAGCGCTGGACGTACTTCGTCGTGCACGTCGTCACGGGCGGGCATGCGGGCGCACACGCAGGCGCGCACGGGTCGCCGTAGGCGGCGACGACGGGAGTCGTCGGCGTTCCACAGCTATTGCAGCAGACCTGGAAGACGTTGTTCCAGGCGGCATGAGATGGGGAGCCGAAGGCGGCTAACACCGCCAAGGCCCCCCCCCACGCGATACGCTGCGAGATTTTCATTGGCTCTGCTCCTTGTTCCAGAAGAGACCTGTGGGAAGGACGCGGACGGCACCGATTTCTCGAATCGGACCGAATCCACGACCTTCGGGTTGGCCGGCTCTCGCGGACGCCGACACTCATCCCTTTAATCATTCTGGTATCAAAAGCGACTTGCAAGGTGGGAGGAGACGATATGGAGGGGTTTCTCTAGTCGTGGGTGATAAAGTTGACAGGTCCGGTAAAATCGGCACGCGCGTCAGCCACTCGGCGAGCAATTCTCGCCATTTCATTCTCCGGCCTGCCTGCGTCGGACTCGTGTGGTATTGTCGCGAAGAGTTCGTTAGGATGGGCAAGAGATGGCGATTTTCCGGGGGCTTCATCGCGTTCGCCCCCACTCGATGAGCCAGGAAGTGGAGACAGGTAACGATGCGAACCACTGCACGCGGATGGATTTCGTGGATCGTGATAGCGCTTTTCGTGGCCGTCGCCGCAACGGCGACCGAGTCTCGGGCCGAAGATCAGGACGGCGCGAAAGCACAGGCGCTCGCCCTGAACGACATTTCCGGTGCGAAGGCGATGCAGGGCATGCTCGAGAAGCTCATGGCCGACTCCGCCGGGACCAAGAAGATGCTCGCGGTCGCCCAGGCGACCTCCAAGGAGTCGCCCGACAAGTTCAACCGGAACGCGACGTTCCTCCTCGCCCTCGCGGCGGAGAACGCCAAGGAGGTGGAGGCCAGCGCCTACTTCTACCGGCTCAACGCCAAACAGAACCTCCGCCTGCTCAGCGAGCAATCCGTCGGAAAGGCCTACGAAGGGCTGATCCGGATGTACGCCAAGAACAAGAAGTATGCAGAGTGCGAGAAGGTTTGCACCGAGTTCCTCGCGATGGAGGGCGAGGAGAACGAGTCGATCGAGCGGCTCAAGCCTTTGGTCTTGCGGCACATGATCCTGGTCATCGCCCGACAGGGGTCGGTCGATCGGGCCATGAAGAAGGTCGACGAACTCATCGAAGAGCAACCGCGGAACTGGCTGCACCGTGTCCTCAAGGCCGAGGTGCAGCGCGAGGGCAATAAGCTAGAGGAGGCGGCCAAGACCTACCTCGATGTCATCGACCGCGTCGGCAAGGACAAGCGCCTCTCGAAGGAGGACTCGACCGAATTCATCGACGAGTACCGCTACCTACTCAGCGGCCTCTACGTCGATCTCGAGCAGATCGACAAGGCCGCCGAACAACTCAAGATCCTCCTGGCCCGCGAGCCGAACAACTCGACCTACAACAACGACCTCGGATACATCTGGGCCGACCGGGGCATGAACCTGCCCGAGTCGGAGAAGCTGATCCGCAAGGCGATCGAAGACGACCGCAAGGCCCGCCGTAAGGCGAACCTCGAAACGAAGCCGGAAGAGGAACACGACAACGCGGCGTACCTCGACAGCCTCGGCTGGGTGCTGTTCAAGCAAGGCAAAGCGAAAGAGGCGAAGCCGCACCTCCTCGAGGCGGTCAAGGAGAAGGAAACGCAAAGCCTCGAGGTGTGGGATCACCTCGCCGACGTGCATCTGGCGCTCGGCGAGAAGGCCGAAGCCATTGCAGCCTGGAAGAAAGGTCTCGCCGCCGCGACCGAGAGCAAGCGCGACAAGAAGCGCAAAACCGCCGTGGAGAAGAAGCTCGAAGCGAACAGGGAGAAGTGACCTTCGGCGCGTGTGAAGGACTAAGCGACCGAAGTGAATGTGCGTCATCGCACATTCACTCCGGTCGCTTACCAGTAGTTCCAAGGATCACCGGCGTGCGCTGGTACGACCCCACCCCCCAGCCCCCTCCCCTAAAAGGGAGGGGGAGCCGGAGGCATGTCTGAAGGTGTGAAGTCTCCCCCTTGCCGGTCTTGCTCCCCCTCCCTTTTAG
>JANXSH010001283.1 GCA_025356615.1 Planctomycetia bacterium
CCCCTTCCCTAAAGGGAAGGGGGGACCAGATAAGTCCCTGTCCTGCTCCCCCTCCCCTTTAGGGGAGGGGGCTGGGGGGTGGGGTCAGCATTACACCGACCTAACCTTTCAACTCGTCCAACAGTGTGTCCACCTTATCGGCGGGGAACGGCCCCCGCCCCACGTCGTTTATCATCACCGCCGGGGCCACGTCGCACATCCCGAGGCACTCGGCGAACTCGACCGTGATCTTGCCATCCGCTGTCGTACCGCCTGGTTTGACATGGAGCTTGTCGCAGACCGCAGACAGCGTGTCCTCTCCGCCGGTGATCGCGCAGGCGAGGCCGCGACACACCCAGAGGCGGTTCTTGCCGAGCTTGCGCGACTCGTCGCGGAAGATGCCGTAGAAGCTCATCGTGTCGTGGACCTCGGCGGGGCTGAGGTCGAGCAGGTCGGCGATTTCGCGGATCGCCTCGAGCGGCACGCAGCGCAGCTCGTCCTGCACCAGGTGCAGCGCGGGCAGCGTCACCGCCTGCTTGCTGGGGTAGCGCGGGATGTACGCCTTGATCTGTTCGCGGAGGGTGTCGGTTAGCATGATGACTCTCTAGCGATCCAGTTCGGCGGCGATGATGTTGAGGCTCCCGATGACGGCGACGACATCCGACAGTTGGTGCCCCTGGATCAGGTAGGGGAACAACTGGAAGTGGATGAACGACGGCGGCCGGGTGCGGGCGCGGTAGGCGGTGCCGGAGCCGTCGGCGACGACGTAGAAGCCGAGTTCGCCGTTGGGCGATTCGGTGGCGGCGTAGACCTCCTCGACGGGGGACTCCCATTGACGGTTGGTCATGATGAGTTCGAAGTGGTGGATCAGCCCCTCGATACTGCGATACACCGACATCTGATTGGGGAGGACCGCCTTGCCGTTGGCATCGACATTGACCGGGCCGCCTGGGAGGTTTTCGATGGCCGCCTTGATGATCTCGACGCTCTGGAGCATCTCCGCCATGCGCACCTGATAGCGGGCGAGGCAGTCGCCGTCTTTCGCGCAGATCACCTTGAACGACCCGGCGAGTTCGCCGTAGGCCAGGTACGGCTCGTCCTTGCGGAGGTCGCGGACGACGCCGGACGCCCGCGCGATCGGCCCCGTGGCGCTGAGGTTGATGGCGTCTTCTTTGGAAAGGACGCCGATACCCTTGGTGCGGTCGAGGAAGATGCGGTTGCGGTTTAGCAGTCTCGATATGTCGGCATGGCCCTTGGGGAAGTCGCGGACGAAGGCCCGCACCTTGTCGATCCAGTCGTCGTCCACGTCGGAGAGCAGTCCCCCGACGCGCGTGAAGCTCGGGTGGAAGCGCTGGCCCGAGGCGTGTTCTTGGATGTCGTAGATCTTCTCGCGCTGGTTGAAGGCGTAGAAGAACGCGGTCAACCCGCCCAGGTCGAGCGCCGCCGCCCCACAACTGAGTAGGTGGTCGTGGATCCGGCTCAACTCGCCGAAGATCGTGCGGATATAGCTGGCGCGCGGCGTGATCTCGACGCCGAGGAGCTTCTCGACGGTGTGGTGCCAGGCGATCTCGTTGGCGACCGGCGAGATGTAGTTCATCCGATCGACGATCGTGACGTACTGGTTGAAGTCGAGATCCTCGCCGAGTTTCTCGAAGCCGCTGTGCAAGAACCCGATGTCCGGCACCGCCCGGACGACGGTCTCGCCGTCGAGCGTGAGGATGAGGCGCAACGTCGTGTGTGTCGCCGGGTGCTGGGGGCCGAAGTTCAGCGTCCAGAGGTAATCCTTTTCCGGCCCCTCCGGGAGGGCGATGGCGTCGGCCAACTCGAGTGGCATAAGAGTCTCCTCCCCTCAGCTATTGGATCGGGTCAACGGCTGGAAGTTGTGGCGCTCGCCCCTGCCGCGCATGGGGTAGTCCTTGCGGAGCGGGAACGCGGCGAACTCGTCGGGCATCAGGATCCGCCGCATGTCCGGGTGGTCGTCGAAGACGACGCCGTACATATCGTAGACCTCGCGCTCCATCCAATCGCTGCCCTTCCATAGGTCGTAGACCGACGGCAGACTCGGCTCGGGGTCGTTGACGGAGGTCTTCACGATGATTCGCTGTCCCGTCGTCGTGTTGACGAGGATGTACCACACGCCGTAACGGTCCTTCGCGTTGGGGTAGCGCAGGTAGTCGGCCGCGCCCAACTCGACGAGCATGTCGAAGCCGTCCGCCTTCAAGAAGGTGAGGGTCGCCTTTACCTTGTCGGCATCGACGAGGACGCGGAAGTTGTCGCGGAACTCAGTGGTAGTGAGCGCGGCGTCGCCAAACTTCCCCTTCAGCCGGGCGACGACCAGCTCGAAGGCGGTCCGCATCGTGGCGATTCTGTCAGTGGCGGCCATGTCACTCCTCAGAAGAATCGATCTACCCGCAGATTTCGCAGATTACGCAGATTAAGACCAATTCCTTGTCCAATGCATTAATCTGTGTAATCTGCGCAATCTGCGGATAACTCCTGTATTCATTCTTGCCGGCGCGTCGCGGTCTCGAAATTGCCCGGTGCCACCATCGCCTCTCCGGCGGGCACGTCGTTGAGCGAGTAGCGCGGCCCGTCGAACTCGGTCCGCTTCATGAACTCTCGGCCGTTGTAGGTGCCGGTCTTCTTGATGCGGTCCTGGATGTCGAGGACGGCGGCGATGAGCTGCTCCGGGCGCGGCGGGCAGCCGGGGACGTACACATCGACCGGGATGAAGCGGTCGATACCCTGAACGACGGCGTAGGTGTCGAAGACGCCGCCCGACGAGGCACACGCGCCCATCGAGATACACCACTTCGGCTCCGGCATCTGGAGCCAGATGCGCTGGAGGACCGGGAGCATCTTCATGACGACCCGGCCCGCGACGATCATGAGGTCGCACTGGCGGGGGGTGAACCGCATCGCCTCGGAGCCGAACCTCGCGATGTCGTGGCGCGAGGCCGCCGTCGCCATGAGTTCGATGCCACAACACGCCGTGGCGAAGGGCATCGGCCAGAGGCTGTTCTTCCGCACCCAGTTGGCCAGGTGGTCCAGACTGGTGAGCATCACGTCGCCAAGCTCTACCGCCATTTGAAAACTCCTCTTCGCCAGGCATACACATAGGCCACGACGACGGTCAGCAGGAAGGCTTGCACCTCCCAGAAGACCACGTCGCGCAACCCGGCCGGGATGATCGAGCCTTCCTGGTACGTCGCCGCCCAGGGATAGAGAAAGAGCAATTCCACGTCGAACACGAGGAACAAGATCGCGATGAGGTAGAACTTCACGTCGAACTTCTGCCGCGCGTCCCCGATCGGGTCCATGCCTGATTCATAGGGCATCTGTTTGACCGGCGTCAACTTGCGCGGCGCGATCAGGGCCGGGACCACGATCGCCGAGATCGCGAAGCCGATGATGGCGACGAGGTAGAGGAAGATCGGGTAGTAGGTAGACAGAGAGAAATCCATGTCCCCGCGTCCGTGAAGTATCGGTGTCGGACTTCGTGATTTTTTTCACGAAGGGGGAGCAAAAGAAGCCCTCGATTCGGCTCGAGGGTGTCGGAATGCTTCCCTGGTTAGATATCTAGGGACGGAAGCGAGCCGGGGCAAGGGAGTCTTGCAAGGAGATTTCGAGAGATCGTTATCATGGCTTCGGCAGGAAACACCTTCGACTTGCCCTGTCGTTCGAAAGACGACATCATGAGAGGGAAGGGTTCGACCCGCTTTCACCCGCGGCAGGCGGGGGATGAGACGAGATCATACCATGAAGCCCTCGTCGTCTCCCCCGAACATACACAGTGCTTCGTGCATCCGGGACGGCACAGGAGGGGTCAGGAAAGGTGAACTCCTGACGGAAGATACTGCGGTGGCCCACAGACGAGCGGGTCAGGACGTGGTGGTGTGTGGGGATGATACATTCGCGAACGCCATCCAGGCCCATACGATCGAATCGGCAGTCGGACCGTGCAAGCCTGAC
>JANXSH010001353.1 GCA_025356615.1 Planctomycetia bacterium
TCAAGGCCGACCGCGACGCACGCACCGCCCAGGTGACGCGCGAGGTGAACGTCGCTCTGAACAAGGCGACGGCCCTGCGCGAGCAGTCGAAGGCGACGCCGACCGGCGGTGTGGCGCTGTTCGCGCAAGCCCGCGAGCAGGCGCAGCGGGCGCTGGCCCTGATGGAGAATGGTCCGGCTGACGACCAACTCGAGGGGCTGGTGCGGCAACTGCAAGCGGAACTGGACGAGGAGGAGAACGACCGGATTCTCCTGGTCGCGCTCGATGCCGCCAGATTGGCCCAGGCGGAAACGGTTACTGGCGAGAACCGCTACGCTTTCGAGCGCGCGGTACCGTTGTTCCGGAAGGCGTTGAGGGGTTACGGCCTGACGGCGGGGGAAGGCACGCCGCAGACGGCCGCCCAGCGCATCCGCCAGCGGCCCGCGGCTGTGCAGGAAGCCATTCTCGCTACTATCAATGAGTGGATCGTGCTGGCCAAGCACCCCAAGTTAGGCGTCACCGAGCCGGACCTGGAATGGCTCGAGGCGGTGGCCGAAACCGCCGAACCAGCGGATGCCTGGACGCGGCAAGTACGGGCGGCGAGTGAGGAGAAAGATGCGGCGAAGCGGCGGGAGGCGTTGGAGAAACTGGTGGAGGAAGCCGGCGTGCGGAAGTTGCCGCCTCAGGCCCAAGTGCGGTTGGCAGGCGGGCTGGCCGATGCCGAGGGGGCGGCGATTGCGGTGCGTCTGCTGAGGCGGGCGCGGGTTCATAACCCCGGTGACTTTTGGCTCAACCTCAACCTGGGCCTATCGCTAATGAAGGGGTCGCCGCCGGAGAACGCGGAAGCGGTCCGCTTCCTGACAGCCGCCGTGGCCTTGCGACCGGACAGCCCCGCCGTCCACACGACCCTGGGCGCTGCGCTGCATAGGCAGGGCCGGTACGACGAGGCCGAGGCCTACCACCGCAAGGCCATCGAGCTCGACCCCAAGTACGTCGCGGCCCATAATAACCTGGGCGCTGTGCTAACGGAAAAGGGCCGGTTCGACGAGGCCGAGGCCCACCACCGCAAGGCCATCGAGCTCGACCCGAAGTGCGCCGACGCCCACAACAACCTGGGACTCGCGCTAGCTGGCGAGGGCAAGTTGGACGATGCGATCGTCTGCTACCATACAGCCATCGAACTCGACCCGAAGTGCCCCGTCGCCTACTACAACCTGGGCAACGGGTGTATGAACGAGCGTCAATTGGACGATGCGATCGCCTGGTATCGGAAAGCCCTCGCGCTCGACCCGAAGTGGGTCCATGCCCGCTTCAACCTGGGCAATGCGCTGTTTGATAAGGGCCAACTGGACAAGGCGATCGCCTGCTATCGAAGGGCCATCGAACTCGACCCGAAATGCGTCCGTGCCTACTACAACCTGGGTAATGCGCTGCTGAAGCACAAGGGTCAACTGGACGAGGCGATCGCCTGCTACCGCGAAGCCGTCGAAATCGACCCGACGCACGCGGGAGCTCGGGGAAACCTCGCGCTGGCGGAACAGAGGGCGGCGCGAATAGCGACGGTCCGGGACAAACTCCCCGCCTTCCAAAACGGCAGTTACAAGCCCATCAATAACGACGACCGCCTCGGCGTAGCCACCTGGTGTGTGGTCGAAAAGCGATACCGTGCCGCAGCCGGCTTGTACGCGGAGGCCTTCGGTGCCGACCCTGCGCTTGCCGCCGAACTGAAAGACGCTCATCGCTACAGCGCCGCCTGTTATGCTGCGCTAGCTGCCGCCGGGAAGGGCGAAGACGCGGCCAAACTCGACGACGCCGCAAAGACCAAGCTCCGCGCCCAGGCCATCGGCTGGCTGAAGGCCGACCTCGCTCTGTGGGCCAAAATTGTGGAGAGCGCTAAGCCCGCCGATCGCACCTTGGTCGCGCACAAGATGAGGCACTGGCAGAAGGACACCGACCTCGCCAACCTCCGCGACGCCGCAGCGATAGCCAAACTCCCGGCGGAAGAACAGAAGGCGTTCACCCAACTCTGGGCCGACGTGGCCGCACTGCTGAAGAAGGCGGAGGAGAAGCCGAATTAGCCCCATTCAGCCTCACGACCCCGTCCCGTCTCCGTCCAGATGCACCGGCCCGAAGATCAGCGGGCGGTCGAACGGCTCGATGTGCAACACCATCTCGCCGTTCTGGAAGATGCGCACGCTGCCCGACGACTGGCTGACGGCGACGGCGACCGCCTTCGTGTGGCGGCTGATGGCGGCGGCGGCGGCGTGCCGCGTGCCAAGCCCTTTGCTCAGGGTGACGTTCTTCGTCGGGGCTTCGATCCGCACGCACGCGGCGACGGCGACCCCGTCGCGGCGGATGATGATCGCGCCTTCGAGTTGGGCGATGTCCTTGATCTGCTCGCGGACGGACTTGTTCTCGAGGTTGCGCTCGTCCACCGAGTAGCCACGGAAGGGGTTGAAGTTCATCGGCTTGCACATCTTCAGCACTTTCGTCGTGTCGCCCACGACGAACATGGTGCCGACGGGGTGCCCCTCCCGGCCCTCGCGCCCGATCGCCAGGCCGAGGCCGACGACCAGGCGCAGCGTCTCGAGCGGGACGTGCGTCTCGAGCCGGCGCAGGTCGCGGGCGTCGAGTCGCTCGAGGTGTTCGCCGAGGTGGATGACGCTGAGGCTGTCCACCGGCTCGGGCACCTCGGCGCTGATCTCGATTCCGTTATAGAGCAGGACGACGTCCGCGCCGTGGCGGAGCTTCTCGGTGCGGACGGCCTGCAAGATGGCGAGGCTGAGGCGCTCCTGGGTCGAGGTCTCGCCGGGGTCGATGTCGATGACGCTCAGGTCGGGATTGAGTTTGAATCGGGCGGTCAACTCGCGATTCTCGGCGGCGACGAGGAGCGGGCACTCGCCGACGTGTTCGCGGACTTCCGTCCAATCGAGGTCGGTCTCCGTGAGCAGCAGGACGGCATCCGCCGGCAACGTCGCGACGAGTTGCCGGGCCGCCTGCAACAGCGCCACTGTTTGCCGAGGGAGGGACATCGAGTTCTTTCGGAACCCCTGGCCAATCCAGGGGGGGCGAGTATGAGGACAGGATGCGTAGATCAGCCTACACGTTCGAGGGTATCGTATGGGAGAGTCGTTCGGGGGACCAGAACATCAGACGATCCGATTACAGTTGGGGCCGATTTTTTGGGGGCATGGTTCGAGAAGACGGCGATCAGGGTAAGAGTAGGCCCCGCGAGCCGAGCGGGGCTGGTCCGGCTCGCCGGGCCTACTCCTGTTATCCTCGTCTCACTCCTGCCCGCGACGAGGATATTTGCTTCGAAGTCGGCGGGATGGCCCATCATGG
>JANXSH010001355.1 GCA_025356615.1 Planctomycetia bacterium
CAACATGATATAACTTAGGCGAGTCGTGACGAAGAGTCAACGGATTTCTCCGATGAAGGCCCTTTTCCTCCCAAGACCGACGCGCGCCCGAAACATTTGCCACACCCGCGCATCCTCGTGGATACACCTTCTCCTGGGCCAACGGCATAACTTTTGCTGCAATGAATCTGTGCTTGGTCCGCTTCTCGTTGAGGGTTGAGGGTTCGCGCGTCGGTCTTGGGAGGAAAAGGGCCTTCATCGGAGAAATCCGTTGACTCTTCGTCACGACTCGCCTAAATTATACCTTGTTGGTTCCCACCGCGCGCCTCTCCGCGCCCCACGACACGAAGTCGAACTCGCCATCGCCACACCGAAAACGTGGTTCCCTCCCTCGAATCTAAACCTACCCGGACGGTATCGTCCTAAAGATGGAGAACGTGTTCATGAGCAAGCCCGTCACTTGGCAGGACGACCCGGCACACTTCCGCCGTCCGAGCCGTCGCTCCTTCCTTCAGGCAGGCGTGATCGGAGGTCTCGGCCTGACACTGGACCAGTTCTTCCGCCTCCAGGCAGCCCAAGGCGCGGGCAAGCCAGGCGCGCCGAAGGAAGGCAAGGCGACCTCGGTCATCCACATCTTCCTGCCGGGCGGCATCGCCCACCAGGATTTCGTCGATCCCAAGCCGCTCGCGCCGGTCGAGTACCGCGGCGACATGGGCACGGTGAAGACGAAGATCGCCGGGGCCGTGTTCAACGAGCACATGAAGAAGACCGCCCTCATCGCCGACAAGATCACCGTCTGCCGATCCATGACGCACGGCGAGGCCGCCCACGAGCGCGGCACGCACAATATGTTCACCGGCTACCGGCCCAGCCCGGCCCTGACCTTTCCGAGCATGGGTTCGGTCGTCAGCCACGAGTTCGGCCCCCGCAAGAACCTCCCGCCCTACGTCTGCATTCCGAGCCTGCCGACGACGTTCGCCAGTTCCGGCTATCTGTCCAGCGCCTTCGCCCCGTTCAGCCTCGGCAGCGACCCGGCCGATCCGGGCTTCACCGTCCAGGACCTCAAGTTGCCCGGCGGCGTCGATGACAAGCGGTTCGACAAGCGCCGCAACATGCTCGCGACGGTCAACGAACACTTCGCCAAGAAGGAGAAGGCCGACTCGCTCGACGCGATGGACACCTTCTACGACCGCGCCTACAGCCTCATCAGCTCCGACAAGGCCAAGGCCGCGTTCAACATCAACCTGGAGAAGCCTGCCCTCCGCGACGAGTACGGCCGCAACGCCGCCGGCCAGCGCATGCTGATGGCCCGCCGCCTCGTCGAGTCGGGCGTGCGTTTCGTGTCGCTGACCTACGGCGGGTGGGACATGCACTCCGGCATCCGGGGCGCGATGGGCGGCCAGCTGCCGGTGTTCGACCAGGCGTATGCCGCGCTTATCGCCGACCTCGATCGCAGCGGCCTACTCGCCTCGACGCTGGTCATGGTCAGCTCTGAGTTCGGTCGCACGCCCAAGGTCAACGCGACTGCAGGCCGTGACCACTGGCCGAAGGTCTTCTCCGTCCTCCTCGCGGGCGGCGGCATCAAGAAGGGATCCATCTACGGCAGCAGCGACTCCACCGCCAGCGAGCCGGACGAGGACGCCCTCACCGTCGAGGATCTCGCCACCACGGTCTACCACCAGATGGGCATCGATAGCGACAAGAAACTCATGTCGCCCGGCAATCGGCCCATCGACATCGTCAACAGTGGTAAGGTCCGCAAGGAACTGCTCGCTTGATCGGTCTGGTATCCCCCGTGGAACGCCGAGGAGGGCGAATGTCTCCTCCGCGTTCCACACTCGTTTAGCCGCGACGCGAAGCGCGTCGGCTTCGCGTTGCGGCTAACCGCAATACTGTTGAACGAAGGTGTAGGGTGGGTCGAGCACAGTGAACTTGAACGTGTATGAGAGGCTTCTCGATGATGAACTCCCTGCGATGTCTCGGATTGCTCGTTCTCTGCTCCTCCGTGGCCCAGGCGGCCTCGCC
>JANXSH010001360.1 GCA_025356615.1 Planctomycetia bacterium
GCCCTTCAACTGACCCGCCACGACATCTGCCCTCAATGGAACTACACAATCCGCCCACGTCCGAGAATCACGGAGTAGTTCTTGGACGGGTTCTTAGGGGAGGGGGCTGGGGGGGGTGGGGTCAGTCGCTGGGAGACTTCATGTCAGGTCAGATACAGTAATCCTCCGGCTCGAAGACCCGCACCTTGCGGGCGGTGACGCCGATTACCTCGCCGGGTGATAGTCGCAGGTCGTCGCGCAGGGACGGGCTGAGTTCGACCAACAGCGGCGAGTCGTCGTCGAGGCGTTGCAGGTGGACCCGCGTCAGGGCACCGCTCCGATGGAGGTGGACGACGCGGGCGGGGAGGGTGGAGGCGTCGTGCGTGCGGACGATCTCCAGTTCGTGCGGGCGGATGAACGCCCGCACCGGGCGGTCGTCGGCGTGGGCGTAGTCGGGGACGTGGACGTTCCAGCCGCCCAGGTCGGCGATGCCGCTCCTGGCCCGGCCCCGGAAGACGTTGACGTTGCCCAGGAAGTCCATGACGAAGGCGCTGGCGGGGTTCTCGAACACCTCTTCCGGCGTGCCGACTTGCTCGATCCGCCCCTGATTCATCAGCACGACGCGGTCGGCGACGCTGAACGCCTCCTCTTGGTCGTGCGTGACGAAGATCGTCGTCACTTGCATCTCGTCGTGCAGGTTCCGCAGCCACTGGCGCAGCTCCAAACGCACCCGCGCGTCCAGCGCGCCGAACGGCTCGTCGAGGAGCAGCAGCCGGGGCCGGGCCGCGAGCGCCCGTGCCAGGGCGACGCGCTGTCGCTGCCCGCCGGACAGCTGCGAAGGGAGGCGCTGGCCCAAGCCGTCGAGCCGGACGAGGTGCAGCAGCTCGCGGACGCGCTCCTCGACAGCCTTCTGCTTCCACGACCGGACGCGGAGCGCGAAGGCGATATTCTCGAAGACGCTCATGTGGCGGAAGAGGGCGTAGTGCTGGAAGACGAAGCCGAAGTTCCGCTCCTGGGCGGGGCGAGTCGTGACATCCTCCTCTTCCGCATGGACGACGCCGGTGTCCGGCGTCTCCAGACCGGCGATGATACGGAGCAGCGTCGTCTTGCCGGAACCGGACGGCCCCAGGAGTGCGATGAGTCCCCCTGTCGGAACGTCGAGGCTGACGTTGTCGAGCGCGCGGAACGTGCCGAAACTGCGGCTGATGTTTTGGATGTGGAGGCTCATGCGTGTTCCTTGTTAGGGGCCGACTGCGGATCGGGAGTGTGGACCCGACGTTCGAGCATGGCGCGGGCGACGAGCGTCAGCAGCGCCAGGAACGTGAGCGACGAGGCGAGGGCGAACGACTCGGCCGACTGGTACTCCTGGAAGAGCTTCTCGACGCGCAACGGGATCGTGTCGGTCCGCCCGGTGATGTGCCCGCTGACGACGTAGACCGCGCCGAACTCGCCCATCGCGCGGGCGTTGCACAGGATGACGCCGTAGAGCAGGCCGATTCGGATGTGCGGAACCGTTATCCGCCAGAACATCTGCCACCCCGACGCGCCAAGGCTGAGGGCGGCCAACTCCTCCTCGGGGCCGTTGGCCTCGAGGACCGGCAGCAGTTCGCGGGCCACGAACGGGACGGTCACGAATGTCGTCGCCAGGATCAGGCCCGGCGTCGCGAAGATCACCCGCAAGCCGTGTTCCTGCAACCACGGGCCGAACCACCCCTGGAGGCCGAAGAGCAGCACGAAGACCAGTCCCGCCACCACGGGCGATACCGAGAAAGGCAGGTCGATCAGCGCGATGAGCAGCGCACGCCCCCGGAAGCGGAACCGCGCCAGCGCCCAGGCCGCCGCCACGCCGAAGACGGTGTTCAGCACGACCGCGATGGGGGCGACCGTGAGCGTCAAGAAGATCGCGTGTCGCGTGTCGGCGTTGCCGAACAACGCGGCGAAGTAAGCCTTCACGCCGTTACCGAAGGCGTTGACGAAGACGTTGACCACCGGGACGACGACGAGCAGGCCGAGGACGGCGAGCGCCAGGAGCGTGAGCGTCCAGCGAAGCCAGAGCGGGTCGCGGTTCCCCCGCGTGCGGACCGCCGGCGCGGGTGCGGGGTGCTTCACGGTCGCCTCGAAGGGGACGAGTATCGGCGGCGCGTCGAGCAGATCAGTCGCCATGACGTTTGCTCCATGCCTGGAGGAGGTTGATGAGCGCGAGGAGCGTGAACGACAGCGTCAGGAGGACGACGGCGATGGCGGTCGCCTCGGCGTAGGAGTATTCCTCGAGCCGGGCGACGATCAGCACCGGGGCGATCTCGGTCCGGTACGGCATGTTGCCGGAGACGAACACGACGGAGCCGTACTCCCCCAGCGCCCGCGCCAGGGCCAAGGCGAATCCCGTTAGTATCGCGGGCAGTAGTGCGGGCAGGATCACGCGGAAGAACGTCTGCAACCGCGTCGCCCCCAGCACGGAGGCGGCCTCCTCGACATCGTCGTCGAGGTCGAGCAGGACTGGCTGCACCGTGCGGACGACGAACGGCAAGCCGGTGAACGTCAGGACGAGGACGACGCCGAGCCGCGAGTACGCCCCGTCGATGCCGAGGGGCGAGAGGTACTGTCCCAGCCAGCCCGAGGGGGCGTACAGCGAGGAATAGACCAGCCCCGCCACCGCCGTCGGCAGGGCGAACGGCAAGTCCACCAGGGCATCGACGAACCGCTTGAACGGGAACTCGTACCGCGCCAGCAC
The DNA here is from genome assembly GCA_025356615.1 of Planctomycetia bacterium. Classification (GTDB taxonomy): domain Bacteria; phylum Planctomycetota; class Planctomycetia; order Gemmatales; family Gemmataceae; genus JANXSH01. The sequence goes on from JANXSH010001360.1 coordinate 2,711, forward strand.
CCACGCCAGTAGGAGACCCAAGACGACATTGAGAGTCCCCGCCGCGAGCGACGCCCCGAGGCTGAGGGCGTAAGCCGCCCGCGTCCGCTCCGTCCAGACGGCGTCGATGAATTGCCCCGGTGACAGCGACGCCGCCTTGATGAGGCACGCAGCCAGCGGCACCAGGACGATCAACGACAGGTAGACGATCGTGAATCCGAGACTGAGGCGGAAGCCGGGTAAGACCCGGCGCTGGATAGCGAGCATGGCGGATGTCTCCTGGGGCTAGGTTTCACCGCGCGTTCTTCTGCACACGATCGAGGATCCCGCCCGTGCCGAAGAACTTCCTCTGGGCGGCCCCCCAGTCCTCGGCCACGAGACCGATCGGGAAGAGGAGGATCGGCTTCAGCGTGTCCGAGTGCCGTTCCAACACTTCCGGGTCGATCGGGCGGTAGTGGTGCCGTGCGATCGTCTCCTGTGCCTCCTTCGTGTACAGGCTTCTCAGGTACGCCTCGGCCACGGCCCGCGTCCCACGCCGATCGACGTTCGCATCGACGACGGCGACGAACGGCTCGGCCTTGATGCTCACGCTCGGGTAGACGATTTCGAGTTGCCCCTTCGCCTCATCGACCTCGAGGTAGGCTTCGTTTTCCCACGTCAGATGCACGTCGCCGATCTTCTTCTGGGCGAACGTCGTCGTCGATCCGCGTGCCCCTGAGTCCAGAACGGGAACCTGGCGGTACAGTTGCGTCACGAAGCGCTCGGCCTCTTCCTCCGACCCCTTGCGGTGGATCACCGACCCCCACGCCGCCAGGAAACTGAGTTGACCGTTGCCCGACGTTCGCGGGTTCGGCGTGACGATCTTCACGCCCTCGCGGGTCAGGTCGGGCCAGTCGTTGATCCCCTTCGGGTTCCCCTTGTGGACGACGAAGACGATCGTCGAACTCCAGGGCAGCGAGCGATTGGGCAGGCGATCCTCCCAGCCGTCCTTGATCAGACCCTTGGCCCGGATCGCATCGGTATCCGCCCACAGGGCGAGCGTAACGACATCGGCCTCGAGTCCGGCGATCACGGAACCCGCCTGGCTCGAGGAGCCGCCGTGCGACATCTCGATGTGCAGGCTCTTGTCCGAAGTAGCCTGATGGCTCTGGATGAACCCCCGATTGAGTTCACGATACAACTCGCGGGTCGGGTCATACGAGACATTCAGGAGCGTGATATCGGCCTGACTCCCGCCGCATCCGGCGAGAGTCGGCACAGCGAGGAGGAGAACAGCGAAGCGAGTCATATTTACTCCAGAGATCAATCATCATCAAGATGATTATGATTATTATGTTCATCGATGTAGAGATTATCGGCGATCGAGCAACGTGTCCAGAGCAAATCTCCATTTTTCTCGGCGGTCAGGGCTGTAGGAGATCGAGAAAGGTAGGAGGAGCTAATACGCTCGGCCTATCGTTTACACGAGTCGCAGCGACACGGAATGCTCTGCGTCCCGTGTCGCTGCGACTTTCTCGTTCCCACGCTCCGCGTGGGAATGCCCTGCGGACGCTCTGCGTCCCGTGTCGCTGCGACTCAGGTACAAACGACAGCCGCTCGACCCACCCTACGAGTCCGTTCAGCTATGCCTTCTTTGACTGCCATGTTGTCGCTTCCCTGCCATTTCCATTGCTCTCAACGCCAGCGGCATCTGCCGATCTGTCGGTTCTGATTGGAGTTGCGTCACTTCGATATCTTCCCTCTGATTGGCATGGTCCTTGCTCTATTACCTACTTCACATCACAACCCTTTAGACCTTGATTCCGAGGAGGCATTACCGAGGACATGAACCGACTGACCGAAAGAACACAGGAAGCACTCGTTGGCGCTCGCGAGCTGGCCTCGCGTCAGGGGCAGCAACAGATCGAGCCGGAACACCTGCTCGTCGCGCTCCTGGACCAAGAAAATAGCACCGCACGCACCATGATCGACAAGGCCGGCGTGAAGGCCGACTCGTTGCTCGACCGCGCGAAGAAAGAGGCGGGACGATTGCCGAAGGTTAGCGGCGCGGGGGAGCCGACTCCGGGGCCGAGAGTGAACCGCGTCCTGATCGCTGCAGAGGACGAGGCGAAGAAGCTGAAGGACGACTTCGTCGCCGTCGAACACGTCGTCCTCGCGCTGCTCGAAGAGCCAGGCTCGACGGGTCGACTGCTGCGCGACGCGGGCCTCTCTCGCGACAAGTTCCTCGTCGCGATGCACGAGGTGCGCGGCAACAAGCGGGTCACGAGTCAGAACCCCGAGGCGACGTATCAGGCGCTCGAGAAGTACGGCCGCGACCTGACCGAGATGGCGCGCAAGGGGAAGCTCGACCCGGTCATCGGGCGCGACGAGGAGATCCGGCGCGTCATCCAAGTGCTATCGCGGCGCACCAAGAACAACCCCGTCCTCATCGGCGAGCCGGGCGTCGGCAAGACCGCTATCGTCGAGGGGCTGAGTCGCCGGATCATCCAGGGCGACGTGCCCGAGGGGTTGAAGGGCCGACGCATCATCGCCCTGGACATGGGCGCGCTGATCGCCGGGGCCAAATCTCGCGGCGAGTTCGAGGAGCGCCTCAAGGCGGTGCTGAAAGAAGTGGCCTCGTCGGAGGGCCAGATCATCCTGTTCATCGACGAGCTGCACACCGTCGTCGGGGCGGGCAAGGCCGAGGGCGCGATGGACGCAGGCAACCTCCTCAAGCCGATGCTTGCACGCGGCGAACTGCACTGCATTGGCGCGACGACGCTGGACGAGTACCGCCAGCACATCGAAAAGGACGCGGCGTTCGAGCGTCGCTTCCAGCCGGTCATCGTCGATCAGCCGACCGTGGAGGACACCATCAGCATCCTCCGCGGGCTGAAGGAGCGCTACGAGAGCCACCACAAGGTTCGCATCCGCGACTCGGCCCTCGTGGCCGCCGCCGTCATGTCGAACCGCTACATCGCGGATCGCTTCCTGCCGGACAAGGCCATCGACCTCGTCGATGAGGCGGCGGCGAAGCTGCGTACCGAGATGGACTCGCGGCCCACGGCGCTCGACGAGATCACCCGCCAGGTGATGCAGCTCGAGATCGAGGCCGTCTCCATGCGGACCGAGAAAGATGTGGCGTCGAAGGACCGTCTCGCCAAGCTCCAAAAAGACCTCGACGCGCTGAAACAGCAGCAATCGACCCTCGAAACGCAGTGGAAAGCGGAGAAGCAGGCCGCCAAGGAGCCGCTCGAACTGCAAGAGCGTCTCGAGCGGATGAAGGAGGAGCAGCAGTCGGCGATGCAGGACGGCGACTATGTGAGGGCGGCGAAGCTGCAACACGCGGAGATCCCCGAACTGGTGAAGCGAATCGAGGCGCTCCCGAAGCGGCACAACGCCGACTCGCTCATCCGCGAGGACGTGACCGAGGAGGACATCGCGGGCGTCGTGAGCCGATGGACCGGCATCCCGGCGTCGCGGCTCCTCGAGGGCGAGCGCGACAAACTGTTGCACCTCGAGGAGAGTCTGCACGCCCGCGTGATCGGGCAGAACGAGGCCGTCCGCGCGGTCGCCGAGGCGGTCATCCGCGCCCGCAGTGGGCTTAACGACCCGAACCGCCCGCTCGGTTCGTTCATCTTCCTGGGGCCGACGGGCGTCGGCAAG
>JANXSH010001386.1 GCA_025356615.1 Planctomycetia bacterium
GGCCACGAACACCTCGCCGAGGCCGCCCCTGGCGTGCGACCGACCCCGGCGGAAGCGCGGGGCGGGGGAGTCGAGCGAGGAAAGGGCGGCGGGCCGGCCCGTCGTGCCGTCCTCGGTTCGCGGCGCGCCGTCCTTCGTCTCCTCCAGCCGCCGCCGGATCTCGGGGTCGAGTCGCACGGCGGCGAGGCTCCTCCCCGCGTCTCCGCCGTGTCGAACGAGGTGACAGCCGACGAGGCGCGAGATCGCCTCGTGGGCCTCCTCGCTCAGGACGCCGTCGCGCCGGAGCAGGTCCAGGAGCGGGGTGTCCTTGTGGGAAGCCCACGCCTTCATCGCGGCGAGCAACTGCTCGCCGCTGACGAAGTCCATTTGCAGCGCCAGGACGCCGCCGAGTAAGTTGCGATCCGCCTGGGCCGGGGAGGACATGGGAGCGACCCTTGGGTTGAGGCGCGGCTCACTTCTTCGCCGGCTCGTACTTCTCCAACTCGATGACGACCTTCTGCCCGGAGATGTCGATGACCTGTTTCACCATGCCGACGTTCTCGGCGAAGTAATACTTCAGGGTCAACTTCACGCCGTTGGCCTCCAAGTCCGTGCCCGTCACGGTGACGGTCTTCGGATAGGTGCCGGCGGGCACCTTGACATCGGCCTCCGTGCCGCTCGTGAAGCTCCCCTTGAGCGGGTGGCTGTCCACCTTCGATTCGACCTTCCACGTCTCCTTGTCCTTGACCGGGAGCTTCAGGAAGGAGATGGGCGGTTCGGCCTTCTTGCCGTCGAAGCTGAACCGCATGACGGCGTCCTTCGTGACGGCGATGTGTTCTGCTGCTTCGCTCTTGTCGTTGACGAACAGTTCGACGCGGGCACATTTGGTCGTGCCGACATCCTCGAATTTGACGACCTCGAGGCGGAAGTGATTCTCGCCGCACTTGTAGAACCACTTGGAGCCGACCGCGAGGGGGAAGTACGGCGTGGTGATCGGGGCGTCCTGGGCCGAGACGAAACCGCCCACGGCGAGGAACGCCAAGACGGCGAAGGCGGAACAACGACGAATCATGATACGACTCTCCGGGAAGAATGAAGACTTCCCCTTCAGGATACCGACACGGCGTCCCGCCGGAAAGAGGCCCGTGCCGTTCGAGGGGCGTTACCGTGTCCGATGGCGTGATTCTTCATGGCCCCCTCTCTTGCATAGGAGAGTAAGGCCGGAGGGGGTGAGGTCTTTTCTCTCCGAGGTAATAGGATTCCCTGATCGATCGACCACGAACATCAAGGGCGAAACCGTCATGACCAGGGTGCTTATCAGTCCCACGACCCTCGCCGGGGTCCAGGCTTCTTTCGTGGACGTGTTGAGGGCCGAGGGCTTCGAACTGGTCTATCACGGCCGGCCGGGGCAACTCGACGAGGACCAGATCCTCGAAACGCTGAAGGGCATCGACGCCTCCGTGGCAGGCTCCGAGCCGTACACCGAGCGCGTCTACGCGGCGAACCCCCAACTCAAGGTCGTCGCCCGCGTCGGCGTCGGCTACGATGCGGTGGACACCGCCGCCGCCACCCGGCACGGCGTCGTCGTCACGATCGCGCCGAACACGAACCAGGGGTCGGTCGCCGAACACACCTTCGGGCTGATGCTGGCGCTGACGAAGAACCTCATCAGCCAGCACGTCGGCACGCGCGACGGTCGCTGGCCGCGCGGGACGAACCTCCCGCTGCGGGGGCGGACGCTCGGCATCGCCGGGCTGGGGCGGATCGGCAAGGCGATGGCGACTCGGGCGCAGGCGTTCGAGATGAAGGTACTCGCGCACGACCCTTTCCCCGATGCCGCCTGGGCCGAGGCGCACGCGGTGCCGATGGTGTCGATGGAGCAACTGTTGCGCGAGTCGGACTTCCTCACCCTGCACATGCCCGCGTTGCCGGAGACGACGAACCTCATCAACGCCCGGACGCTGGCGATGATGAAGCCGACGGCCTACCTCATCAACACCTCGCGCGGGGCGGTGATTCACGAGGCGGACCTCTACGAGGCACTGAAGGCGAAGCGGATCGCCGGGGCCGGCCTCGACGTGTTCGCCCAGGAGCCGCCGGGGGAGAATCCGCTGCTGACCCTCGACAACGTCGTCCTGACGCCCCACGCCGCCGGCGTCGATCTGCAATCGCGCGACGACATGGCGCGGTCGGCCGCCGACGCGATCATCTCTCTGAGCCGGGGCGAGTGGCCGGCGGAGAAGGTGGTCAACCCGCAGGTGCGGGCGACGTTCCGGTGGAAGTGAGCCGGGGGCTCAGGCGGTCTCGCCCTCGAGGCGGTCGAGTTCCACGACCTCCCTGGCCGCTTCTACTGCCGGGAGACGCACGACCTTCCCGCTCGAGGTTTTCGATGGTCCCCTCGCACGTCAACCGAAGTCGATTGGTGTCATCGAGGTTGTGAAAGTCGGCGTGGACTCGGATAACAGGCAGGG
>JANXSH010000005.1 GCA_025356615.1 Planctomycetia bacterium
TTCGTGGAGCGAATCCTGACGGTGGTGCAAACGCGCCGGCTCCAGGGGAAGAGTGTGCTGGAATACTTGCACGATGCCGTCGTCGCCAGGCGGACTGGCCTGCCTTGTCCCCTACTCGTCCCAGAGGGATGAACGGTTACGAAACGAGAAGGCCGAGGCCATTCGCTGAACATGGAATTCTGATCGTTGAGCGAATGCTTATGCGCTTGGCAAGGATGAGCTTCCTTCCACCCGGACGTAGATCAGGCTGATTCCCCTGCTCGCCGCAGCGCGGCCTCCAGAGTCGCGCCGATGCGGTCGATCTCCTCGAGCGATACGGCCAACGGCGGCATGACGACGACCACATCCCCCAAGGGTCGCAATAAGACCCCTTGTTCCCGACAAAGCCGACACACCGCGCGGCCAATCGATCGGCTCGCAGGGAAGGGGCGACGGCTCTCGCGGTCCTCGACCAGCTCGACACCGGCCATCATGCCGCGATGGCGGACATCGCCGACGATCGGGATCGCGCGCAGGCGGTCGAGCCACATGCCGAGCCGCGCGACCTTCGCGGGCAGCGCGGTCAGGCCCGTCGGTGCCTGGAGCAGGTCGAGGCTCGCCAGGGCGACGGCGCAGCCGAGGGGGTTGCCCGTGTAGGTGTGGCCGTGGTAGAACGTCCGCCCCGCCTCCGGGGGGCCGAGGAACGCCTCGAAGATACGCTCGGTCGCAAGGGTCGCGGCGAGCGGCATGTAGCCGCCGGTCAACCCTTTGGCGACGCACAGCAAGTCGGGAGTGACGCCCTCCTGTTCGCAGGCGAACAGGGTTCCCGTGCGACCGAAGCCGACGGCGACCTCGTCGGCGATGAGCAGCACGTCGCACTCGCGTGTCACCTCGCGCACGCGCCGCAGGTAGCCCGCCGGGGCGGTAATCATGCCCGCCGCCCCCTGGACGATCGGCTCGATCACGACAGCGGCGAGGGTGGCGGCGTTGGCGCGCACCTGCTCGACGAGGACTTCGACGCAATCGATCTTGCACGTCTCGCGCTTCAGCCCCAGCGGGCAGCGGTAGCAGTGCGGCGACGGCGCGCGCAGGGTCGGGAACAGCAGCGGGGCGAAGAGGTGGTGGAACCGCCCCAGGTCGCCGACGGACACGTCGCCGAGCGTGTCGCCGTGGTAGGCCAACGTCAGCGAGAGGAATTGCGTCTTGCGCGGGGCGGGCGTCGTCGCCTGCCGCCAGAACTGGAAGGCGAGTTTGAGCGCGACCTCGACGGCGGTCGCCCCGTCGTCGCTGAAGAACACGCGCGTCAGGCCCTTCGGGGCGGCCTCGACGAGGCGACGCGCCAGTCGGATGCTGGGGACGTTGCCCAGGCCCAGGAGCGTGCTGTGAGCGACGAGGTCGAGTTGGTCGCGGATCGCCCGGTCGAGTGCTTCGACGCGGTGGCCGTGGACGTTGCACCAGAGCGAGGAGACGCCGTCGAGGTACTCCCTCCCGTCGAGGTCGATCAGGGTGCAACCCCGCGCCTCGCGGATGATGAGCGGCGTCTCGGCGGCGTAGACCTGCATGGGCGTGAACGGGTGCCAGACGTGGTCCCGGTCCCAGCGTTCCAGATTCTCGCGGTCGGTCGGAGTCATCCCGCGATTGTATCGCTCCCGAGATCTCGAGGCGAGCGGTCCCTTCCTTTGATACAACAGACTCATGAGGTAGCCTATCCCCGGAAGTGCCCGCGCGCCACTCGTAAGATGATCGGGTATCGCCATGAACATGACATCCCTCAGCCTACTCGATCGGCTGAAGCACGCCCCGCCTGACGCGGACGAGTGGCGTCGGCTCCACGACATCTATTTCCCCCTCATTCGCTCCTGCATGGCGAGCCTGACCGATCTTCGTGACGAGGCCGACGATTTGGCCCAGGACGTTTTCGTCGTCCTCATTCGGGAGTTGCCGTCGTTCGATCGGCGTCGGGACGGCGCGTTTCGCGCATGGCTGCGTCGGATCACGATCAACCGAGTCCGGGCGTTTTGCCAGTCGCGACAGCGTCGCCCGGTCGCTGCCGCAGACCAACTCCTTTCCCAACTCGAGGACGCGAACGGCGACCTCGCCCGGCAATGGGACCAAGACCACGACAGGCATGTGTTCCAGAAGTTGCTCGCCGTCGTCCAACCCGACTTCGAGGACAAGACCTGGCGGGCCTTTAATCGCTTCGCTCTGGACGGGCTGTCCGCCGCTCAGGTGGCCGAGGAACTGGCGATGACGGAGAACGCGGTCCTCCAGGCGAAGTTCCGCGTTCTGAAGCGATTACGCGAGGAGGCGGGAGAATTGTTGGATTGATCGACGTTTTCGCGTAATATCGGGCAGTGGCCGACGCTTTCTTACTGGAGCGCCCGAGGATTTCTCCCCTCTCCCCCTGTACTCAGGGGGAGAGGGGGAGCAATCTCAAGGACAAAGGAAAGGTGAAGCCGGTGTCAGGCCGACCCCACCCCCCCAG
>JANXSH010000040.1 GCA_025356615.1 Planctomycetia bacterium
GCGCGGCCGGAGCATGGGATTCGCATTCGGGCTTGAAAGTCAATCACACCAAACTCGCGACGCAGGTGGACAAACCGATTTCGGGCCTCTTAAAAGATCTGAAACAACGCGGCCTGCTCGACGACACACTCGTGGTCTTCGCGACAGAATTCGGCCGCACGCCCGGATCGCAAGGCAGCGACGGCCGCGACCATCATCCGTATGGTTTCAGCGTCTGGATGGCGGGCGGCGGCATCAAGGGCGGCGTCTCCCACGGCGAGACCGACGACTTCGGCTACCGCGCGGTCAAGGACCGGACGAGTGTCGCGGACCTCCACGCCACGATGTTGCACCTGCTCGGGCTGGATCACAAGAAGCTGCAATACCGCCACAACGGCCGCGACGAACGCCTTACCGATGTCGCGGAGGCGAAGCTGATCCGGTCGATCCTGGCGTGAGAGGCCGTGAAGGAATCGCTCCCGCCTCGTTCGGCGAAGCGATTGACACCGCCGTATCATCGCCTCGGGGCCGACCACTTCGCGATCTCCTTCTCCGAGGGCACGCCGCGATAGAAGCGCACGTCCATCAGCTTCCCGCTATACGGCTGCTCGTCGGGGTAGTCGCCGACCGGCGTGCCGGTGTCGGCCCCGATCGAGAGGCCGTCTTTGGGGCGGACGGTCAGGAGTTCCGCCTGGGCGGCATCGCCGGAGGCCCGGCCATCGACCCAGACGCGGATCCGCCCGTCGGCCTCGAGGACGCCCATGAGGTGCGTCCATCGACCCGCCGTCGCCCGGCGTTCGGCGCGGGCGAGCGTGAGCTTGCCTTTGCTGCGGAGAGCGAACGTGGGGATGCCATCTTTTAGGTAAAGGCTCAGGCCGGTCGTCTCACCCCCGATGGCGATGAGGACGCCTTTCGAGACCGTCGGGTTGATCCACGCGCCGACCACGATCGCACTCCGCGAAGGGTCGAGACGAGAGGACGGCGCGAGCTTCAAGTGCCCGGTCCCCTCGAACTGAAGTGCGTGATCGTCCCCTTCGCGGACGACCTTCCCTTCGACAAGCGTCGCGGTGGACATCCTGCCCGACGCATCAGCGACTCGATCCTTCTTCACGTCGGCGAAGGTGTATCGGAACTGGAGGCCCGGCTTGGGTTTGGCCTCCTCTGGCTCCTTATCACGGGAATGAACCGATGAGGATGCCGAAAGACAGAAGACGCCGAGGAGGATGTATCGCATTTCGAGAGGTCTCGAGGAGGGTCGAACAGGGGGCCGACGATAGACCAGACGAGATACGGAGGGAGAAAGTTGGCTCTGAGCGCGGGAGCCTGCGCGGGAAATCGCATGGGGCTTCTCATCGGCACGCGCCGAGGGGAGAAAAAAAGACAGGCCGCCCGCGGGGGAGCGGGCGGCCTGGGAGGAATGCTGGGGGATAGGGTAGGGGGTAGGATGGGGGAGTGAAGAGTAAGGGTCGAATCGTAAACAGCTGGTGGCGGCATGTGCCTGGGTTAGGAAGGCGGGACCTTCCACGACTCATGCCGGAACACTGATTGGGGAATCCGCCTGGTCCGATCGGGGGAGATCGTTCCAGGCCAGCGTTTCGATTCATTCCCACACTCCTGTGGGTGATCGGCTGATTGTTACAATGCAGGAGCCGTGCCGAAACGAAGAAGTGAGCCGTGATTCGTCACAATGCCATTCGTTGCAAACACTTAGGGAGGCCAATCCGAAACCACCCGCAAGGTCTACTTGATCGGCATTGTAACCGTGACCGATAGAATCGGTAAAAGTTACCAGTCCGGGTGCGCCGAAGGATCTGATCCTGTTGGCGGAAGGGATAATAGGGGCGAAGGCTTGACATCTGGGGGGACACGGTTATCGTGGAGATTGAGATACCCATACTCCGACCGGTTTCGTACAGGACTCCCTCCAGGAGAAGGCAAGTCATGAACGGATATCGCCTGATCGAGATCGAATGTCGCGACCCGGTGTTCTGCGTGCGCCTGAAGCACACTCGTCTCGAGGAACTCGAGATTCATGAGCTTGGCGAAGAATTGCGATCGCTCAGTGATCGCCACGGTTGCCGCTTCCTCGCGATGAGCCTGGGGCCACAGACGCCCTACTGTCTCTACAGTGTCTTCCTTTCGCAGCTCGTGTCGATTCGCAACGCCTTCCTGAAACTGGGTGGCGGCTTCGTCCTGTGCGAGGTCGGCCCGCAGACGCTCAGTGCCTTCTCGGCCTGTAAACTCCAGACGGAATTCGTCTTCGTTCCCGACTTCGCCGCGGCCGTCCGGCACTTCTCGGCGTGAAGGATGCTAACCACAGAGGCACAGAGGACACAGAGAAATTCACAGAAGGAGGACAGAGTAAAGAGCGTGATCGCCCGCCATATGTCATTTGCCCTTTCTCTCTTCTGTGTATTTCTCTGTGCCCTCTGTGCCTCTGTGGTTAGCTCCTCTTTGGATCTACTGCGGTGCGTCATTCTTTCGCAACCGCGAACGTCAGCGCCGACCAAAAACTCTCCCAGTCCGCAGCCTTGTCCTCCACGGCGCGGCGCATGTGCAGGGCGCGAATGAGCCACGTCCCCGCCTTGTCGAGGCGGAACGATACCTTGCCCCCGGCGTCGGTGACGGCCTGCCGACGAACGACCTTGTCCGCCTCGCGCCACAGTGCCGACACGGTCGCCCCGGCCAACGGCTTGCCCTGGAACAGCAGGCGCACCTCGAGCGAATCGCCGGGCTTCAGCGCCGTCGGGTCGGTCAGCGGCACCAACTCCAGGCGCTGGCCGAACGGCTTGCCGGGCGAGCCGCCCTTGCCTCCGGCGCGCACGATCGCTCGGAGCGACCTCCAGTATCGCTCCCTGCCCGGCGACCCCGTCTCGCCGCGCTTCTCCCGGTCGGCGAGGACCGCCCCGAGGGACTCCTCTTTCAGGTAGGCCGTGAATTTCTTCGCCGCGAGCGTGATGAGCCGCGAATCGCGTTCGAGGATGACCGTGTGCAGCCCCGCCTCGGCTGGCGTGATCTCCCCCAGGGGCACCCCATCCTTCGCTCCCTTTGCCAGGTCTTTCTCGCCGCTCGGCGAGCGGTGGACGAACTTCAGTGTAGCCTTCTTGTCGAACGGTCGTTCGCCTTCCGACTCGAACCGATCGCCGACGTACAGGCGTAGCACGACGGGCTTGCCGACCGCCGGAGCGAACGTCTTCGGCAGGATCCAGTAGTCATGGGCCGAGAGCGCCGGGAGGGAGACCAGCAGGGCGAGGAGAGGCAAGAGAGGACGCATGGGCTGACTCCGTTTGATTATTATCGATCCAGATCCAATTGCCGAGGGGTGACACATCAGTAATTAGTGAATGCGATTCCGAGACCGATCCGTCAGCCTTTCCAGGACGCCGGCAGCTACTTCGCCCCAGCGCTCGAAAGGCCGAAATGCCAGTCGCTCCGAGGTGAGGACCGTCGCCAGGTCGGCGCGGGCGAATCGCAATTCCGCAGGCACCATCCGGGCGGCGTCGGCGTCGGGGAAGCCGTCCCCGGCGAAGGCGACGATGTAACCGGCCTTCTGGTAGTGCCGCACGACAGCAGCTTTGTCGATGCCCACCTCGGGCGAGAAGTACGGCGATTCCGTCGGCAAACGCATGTGCAATCCGCCGCCGGGGGTGAACGTGCCGGGGTTGGAGTGAATCGGCAGAGAGACGCCGATCCGCGCGAGGATGCGCTCGATGTACCAGGCGCAGCCCGCCGAGACGACGACCACGTCCCACCCGGCCCGGTCGAGGCGACCGAGCCAGGTCTTCATCTCCGGGTCCGGGTCGGCGCGGTCGAGCAGCGCGTTCATGGCCTCCTCGCTCGCCTCGAGCTTGTCGAAGATGCCCGCGAGCGCCTCGAAATGCGTGATCCGCTTCTCCTTGTACTTCTGCCAATGCTCCTCCAGGTGGGCCGGGGCGAACGCCTCGACGACCAGCCAGAAGAAGTCGCGCCGGGTGATCGTCCCGTCGAAGTCGGTGACGAGTACCTGGCGTTGGGGGGTGTCGGAGGTCGTCATCGGGTCGCGGTCTCCTGGGCGGAGTCTGTCCCTTTTCAATCTATGGGATCACCTCGCGTAGGAAACCTATCGACTCGCCCCTTTCCGCTCGCCGCGAAGAACCGCACGATGAGCGCGACGGAGGTCGTTCGACCTCCTCTATCCTCTGGAGTGCGCTCGATGGCAAGTATCGCCGACATCATGGCACGGTACGAGTGCGGTCAGGTCCGCTTCAGCGGGGACGCGAACGCCTCCTCACACTCGGCAACATCCCGTCTCACGATCTCAGGAAGCTTTCACCGCGATCTGACGGAAGAAGGCGTCGTACCAGCCGTCGACCTTTTCCACGATCTCATCGAGAGTCGCCTTGCCGAGTTTTCGGCAGTGCGAGGCGTCGTGCATCAGTAGCCTCGGCCCGCCATCGCGAATGGCAGGCTCCGCCACCCAGGTGAAATATCCCTGGTCACCATCCATGCTGAAGTGGAAGAGGCAGACGGGGTACGGGAACTGCCCCATGCGAAAGAAAGACTGCATCTCGGGCCGCAACGTCTCATCCAAGGAGGCTTCGGTCACTGCGTTTTTCGTCCCTCGCAAGAATACCCCGAACTGGCGAACGGACGGTTCGCCGGTTTTATTTTGGATCGTGACGATGAACTCCAGGCCGACACCCTGTCCCGCCTTCGAGACGACCAAGTCGTCTCGGCGGGTTAGATGAACGATGGCCATTGCTCGCGCTCGCTCCGCCACGAACCAGGCTTGGGTCGTCTCACTCATGGTCGAACCTCTTGAAAGACCGACGTTTGCTGAGAGGCTGTGAATTATTAGATGTTT
>JANXSH010000043.1 GCA_025356615.1 Planctomycetia bacterium
GGTGGGCCTCGCTCCGCTCGACCCACCCTACGAGTGTCCCGGATAGGCGAGCGTCGGCCTGTATCCGTCACCCCTTGATCGCCCAGCGGATCAGGTCGCTCAACTTCGGGCCTTTGCCCTGCATCAGGATGCCGACGCGGAAGATCCGGCCCCCGACCCAGACGCAGGCGAGCGTCGTCAACAACACGCCGACGACGCCGACGACGGGCTGCCACCACGGGATGCCGGGGGGCACCGAGACGCGCGCGAGCATGAGCATGGGCGTCGAGGGCGGGAAGAACGAGCAGAGCGTCGAGAACAGGCTGTTCGGATCCTGGAGGATCGGCACCAGTACGAATAGCGGTAGCATGACGATCATCAACACGGGCATCAGCAGGCTCTGCGTCTCCTTCATGTCGTTGGCGGCAGCGCCGATCGCGATGAACAGCGAGCCGTACATCAGGATCGCCAGGACGAGGTAGACCAGGAACCACGCCAGCACAGCGGGCGACAGGAAGTCCGTCACGCCGAATCGGTAGGCGACGACGTAGATGCCCGTCATGTACAGCCCCGAAACGGTGAGCGACACGCCGATCATGCCCAGCAGCTTGCCGAGCAAGAGTTGGAACGGCGTCACGGAGCCGAGCAGCACCTCCGCCACCTTCTGCATCTTCTCCTCGACGACGCCCTGCATCGCGGGGGTCGCGCCTATCATGACCATCATGAACATCAGCAGGATGAGGATGAACGGGATGGCGAAGTTGGCGACCCGGCTCTCGTCGGAGGCGTCGATCACCCGGTCGGGGTCCGCCGGGTCGCGCTGGGAGATCCCCTTGAGCTTCATCGGGACGACCCGTTGCATCGCCTGGATCTTCCCCTGGTCCATGCCCGCCTCCCGGAAGCGCCGCATCTGGATGCCGGCGTTCAGCATCGGCTCGGCCCAGCGCAAGAAGTCGTTGACGTTCGGCTTGTTGCTCTGGTAGCGGATCCACCCGTCGGGATCCTTCGTCTGCCCGTAGCCGTAGACCCCCGGCCCGATCTCGAGGAGGCCGTCGATCTCGCCCTTCAGGATTCGCTCCGAGAACGCGAGGCGCTGGAGGCCGACGGCTTTCTCGTCCCCGTCGCTGGGGGCGGCGACTTCCAACTCGAACGTCGGGCGGACCTGCTTGGTCGGCTCCTTCTCGTCGAAGAGGTCGGTGGCGTTGCGTGCCTCGGCGGCCGACAGGAGGAATTTGGCGAGGTCGCCGCCCTTCGTGCGATCCACGACGACGACCCGGCGCTTCTTCGTCGAATCGAGCTTGCTGACGACCATCTGCGCGGCGAAACTGCCGACCATGAGGACGGGCATCAAGAAGAGGGTAACGAGGAACGCCTTGGTTTTGACGCTGGCCCGGTATTCGCGGGCGGCAATGGCCCAAATCTTACGCATGGTTCTTCTCCTCCGTCTCCGGCGACGCGATGCGGACGAAGATGTCCTGGAGCGAGGGCCGGGCCAACTCGAAGTGTCGTACCGTGCCGTGGGTCATGAGCCGAGCCAGGAGTCCTTGCGTATCCGTCTCGCGGTCGAGGCGCAACTCCTGGAACCGACCGTGGTCGGTGACTTTGAGGACGCCGGGGAGCCGGGCGAAGTCCACGCCCTCGCCGTCCAGACGTACCCGCAGCGTGTCGCTGCCGTAAGAGTCCTGGATCGACTCCAGGGTGCCGTCCAGCACCTTGTTGCCCTGGTAGATCATGCAGATGAAGTCGCACATCCGCTCCGCAGTCGCCATGTCGTGCGTCGAGAAGAGGACCGTCGCGCCGCGCCGTTTCAGGTCGAGGACGGCCTCGCGCAACACCTCGCCGTTGACCGGGTCGAGGCCGCTGAACGGCTCGTCGAGGAGGACGAGGTCGGGGCGGGCGATGACCGTCGCGATGAACTGGACCTTCTGGGCCATGCCCTTGGACAGCGCCTCGATCTTCTTGTCGCCCCAGTCGAGGAGGCCCATGCGCTCGAGCCACGAATCGACCTCCTGCCGACTCACCCGCTGACTCTTCAGCTCGGCGTAGAAGCGGAGCAGCTCCCGCACCTTCATTTGTTTGTACAACCCGCGCTCCTCGGGGAGATACCCCACGCGGTCGTTGGCCGAACTCCAAGAGTCGTCGCCCAGGACGCGAATCTCGCCCGTGTCCGGGTGCAGGATGCGCATTATCATGCGAAGCGTCGTCGTCTTGCCCGAGCCATTAGGGCCGATGAACCCGTAGATGGAGTTCGTCGGCACCTGCAAACTGAGGTCGCGGACGGCGACATGAGAGCCGTAGGTCTTGGTGACGTGATCGATCGCGACGGCGGCAGGCATGGGAACCCTCAGAGGCCGAGCTTCTCGGGACGCGCGTGTCGTGGGGTATGATAGGTGATTCGTCCCCGAGGGACGAATCTTGCGATCGCTCCCCAGATCGTAGACTGATCTTTCAGGATGGTTTAGGAACGCTGACGAAATAACTCCCGTGCCAGCAGGCCAGAGGATTCCGCGGGATCGATCAGCGCTCCCATTCTCACAATTCCCTTCCTACGAGGCTGGGCGCGGCCCTTGCCGTCCGCTACAGTAATCCGCAGTGGACCCGCCAATCGGCTGGTGTCCACCGCAGGCGCGTTCGCCCCGTCGCCTGGACCCGGAGTCCGTAGTCATGACCACGCCCAAAGACGAGTCCGAGTGGACGACACGCAAGACCCGCATCGACACGCGCCTCACCGCCCTCGGCTGGCACCTCCTCCCCTTCAGTCGGTTCGAGGGTGCCGACGAGTGTGACCGGCACGCCATCGCTGAGTATCAGACCGATTCCGGCCCCGCCGACTACGCCCTCTTCGTCGCCGGTCGAATGCTCGGCATCATCGAGGCCAAGAAGCTCAGCCTCGGCCCACAGAACGCCCTCATCCAGGCCGAACGCTACTCCAGGGGTGTCACGGACAGCCCTCTCCGATTCGGCGAGTTCCGCGTCCCGTTCCTCTACTCCACCAACGGCGAGGTGATCTGGTATCACGACATCCGCCACCCGCTCGAGCGGTCCCGCCGGATCGCCGAGTTGCCCACCCCTGCCGCCCTCGAGGAGCGCTTCAACCGAGACTTCGACGACGAATGCCGGTGCCTCGCCGCGCTCCCCAACGTCCACACGCGCCTACGCCCCTATCAGTCGGAGGCCAACGGGGCCATCGAGGGGGCCATCGCCGCCCGCAAGCGTCAGATGCTCGTCGCGATGGCGACGGGGTGCGGGAAGACCTTCATGATGGTGAACGAGGTCTATCGCCTGATGAAGTCCGGCGTCGCCCGCCGGATCCTGTTCCTCGTCGATCGCCGAGTCCTCGCGGCCCAGGCCGTGCGCGCCTTCGCCTCGTTCGAGCCGGAGCCGGGCCTGAAGTTCGACAAGATTTACGAGGTCTACAGCCAGAAATTCCGACGAGAGGACTTCGACGAGGACGAGCCGTTCGACCCCAAGACCCTCCCCGGTCCCTACCTCATGGCCCCGACGGCGGGCCTCGCCTTCGTCTACGTCTGCACCATCCAGCGTATGGCGATCAACCTCTTCGGTCGCGCCTCCTGCTTCGAGATGAACGAGGACGTTCCCGAAGAGGACGCCGACCGGCTCGACATCCCCGCCCACGCCTTCGATTGCATCGTCGCGGACGAGTGCCATCGCGGCTACACCTCCAGCGAGCTATCGGTCTGGCGTAACACGCTCGACCACTTCGACGCCATCAAGATCGGCCTGACGGCCACCCCCGCCGCCCACACTACCGCCTATTTCACCGAGGTCGTCTACCGCTACGAATACGAGCGTGCCGTCCGCGAGGGGTTCCTCGTCGATTACGACGCCCTGCGCATCCGATCCAACGTCCGCATGTCCGGCCTATTTCTCAGCGAGGGGGAGCAGGTCCGCATGGTCGATCCGACGACGGGGATCGAGACGACCGACATGCTCGAGGACCAGCGCGAGTACGACACCACGCAGATCGAGCGCGATGTCACCTCCCTCGTCTCCAACAAGAAGATCGTCGAGGAGATTCAGAAGTACACCCAGGAACACGAGGTTCGCTACGGTCGCTTCCCCAAGACGCTGATCTTCGCCGTCAACGACCTGCCGCACACCTCCCACGCCGACCAACTCGTCACCACCTGCCGCGAGGTGTTCGGGCGGGGCGAGTCGTTCGTCCAGAAGATCACCGGCAGCGCCACCGTCGATAGGCCGCTCCAACGAATCCGCGAGTTCCGCAACCGGCCCAACCCCGGTATCGTCGTCACCGTGGACATGCTGACGACTGGCGTGGATATCCCCGATCTGGAGTTCCTCGTCTTCCTCCGCCCGGTGAAGTCCCGCATCCTGTTCGAGCAGATGCTCGGGAGGGGCACCCGCCGGAGCGAGACCCTCCCCGACAAGTCCCATTTCACCGTCATCGACTGCTTCGACGGCACCCTGCTCGAATACTTCCGCAAGGCGTCCGCCTTCACCCGCGAGGTGCCCGACAAGCCCACCCGGCCCCTCGCCGACCTCGTCGAGGATGTCTGGAACAACCGCGACCGCGATTACAACGTGAAGTGCCTGGCGAAACGCTTCCAGCGGATCGACAAGGAGATGACCGGCGAGGCGCGGCAACTGTTCGCGGCGTTCGTCCCCGATGGCGACCTCGCCGCCTTCGCCCGGAAGCTGCCCCAGGCCGTCGCCGGCGAATTCACCCCCACGATGAACCTGCTGCGCCGGGAGGCGTTCCAGAATCTGCTCGTCCACTACCCGCGTCCGCCCCGGACCTTCGTCATCGCCACGGAGTCCGACGACGATGTTACGTCGGGCTGGCTCATCCGCGACGGCGCGGGCAAGGAACACAAGCCCGCCGACTACCTTCGTCTCTTCGCCGACTACGTCCGCAGCAACCCCGATCAGATCGACGCACTCCGCATCCTGCACGCCCGGCCGGCGGAGTGGGGGCCGGAGGCGCTGGCAGAGCTGCGCCGCAAACTCATGGCGACGACCCTCCGATTCACCGACGACAACCTCTCCAAGGCCCACCAGTCCGCCTACGACAAGGCTTTGGTGGACCTGATCTCGATGGTCAAGCACGCCGCCGACGAGGCCGCCCCGCTGCTCACCGCCGAGGAACGGGTCGATCGGGCCGTCGCCACGCTCTCGCAGTCCGAGCCGTTCACCGACCCCCAAAAGGCGTGGATCGGCCGCATCCGAGAACACCTGGTCGCCAACCTGTCCATCGAACGCCGAGACTTCGACGACGTGCCCATCTTCGACCGCGACGGCGGATGGGGCGTCGCCGATAAGGCGTTCGGCGGGCAACTTTCGTCCCTCCTCCGCCGACTCAACGAGGCACTGGCAGCATGACCGACGTGGTAAACAAGCTCTGGGGATTCTGTCACACCCTCCGGCACGACGGCATCGACTACGGCGACTACATCGAGCAGATCACCTAACTCCTCT